>JAFGXB010000307.1 GCA_016936875.1 Burkholderiaceae bacterium
AGCGCGGTGCGCGATGCCTCGGAGACGCAGAAAGGCGCCTTCCTCATTTATCAGGAGTCCTCGCTGGTCATTCGCGCCATCCGCGACTATTTCACCAGCGACATCGGCGAAATCCTGATCGACACCGAGGACGTGTTCGAACAGGCGCGGCAATTCATGCTGCACGTCATGCCCGACACGGTCGAGCGCGTGAAGCGCTACCGCGACGATCTGCCGCTGTTCTCGCGCTTCCAGATCGAGCAGCAGATCGAGACCGCTTATTCGCGCACGGTCAACCTGCCGGCGGGCGGTGCCATTGTCATCGACCACACTGAAGCGCTGGTCGCGGTCGATGTGAACTCGGCGCGCTCCACCCGCGGCAGCGCGATTGAAGACACGGCGCTGCGCACCAACCTCGAAGCTGCCGATGAAGTCGCCCGCCAGATGCGACTGCGCGACCTGGGTGGCCTCATCGTCGTTGACTTCATCGACATGGAAGAGCCGCGCAACCAGCGCGCCGTCGAAGACCGCCTGCGCGACGCCATGCGCCAGGACCGCGCCCGCGTGCAGGTGAGCAAGATTTCCAAGTTCGGCCTGCTCGAACTCTCGCGCCAGCGCCTGCGCCCTGCTCTTTCCGAAGGCGCTTACGTCACTTGCCCGCGCTGCAATGGCACCGGCCACATCCGCGACACGGAATCCAGCGCCCTGCAAATCCTGCGCATCATCCAGGAAGAGGCCATGAAGGAAGGCACCGCCGCCGTGCATGTGCAGGTGCCGGTGGAAGTCGCCTCCTTCCTGCTGAATGAAAAACGTGCCGAGATCACCAAGATCGAACTGCGCCAGCGCCTTTCCGTCCTGCTGATCCCGAACAAGCATCTCGATACGCCGAACTACAAACTCGAACGTCTCAAACACGACGACCCGCGGCTGGACAACCTGCCCACCAGCTACAAGATGGCTGACGAGGTGGAAGAAGACACCGCCATCACCCGCCGCGAAAAAGAACAACGCCCGCGCCAGGAAGCGCTGGTGCGCGGCATCACCCCGGAAGGCCAGGCACCGATCATGCCCGCCCCCGCTGCAAGCAAGGCCGCAGCGGTCGACCAAGTTGCCGCGCCCGCACCCGCAGTGGCGAGCACGGCCATCGCGCCCGCGGCGGCTGGCGGGTTCTTCGGTTGGGTGAAGCGCCTGTTCTCGTCTGAACCAGAGCAGACCACGTCCCCAGCGCCAGAAGCGGCCAAACCCGCACCATCCCTGACTCCCGCGCTCACCAAGGGTGATGCACAGACCAGCGGAGCGAACGGTCGCGGTCAACGCAATGGGTCTGGACAGAACGGCAACCGGCGTCGCGGCGGACGGGATCGTCAGCGCGAAGGCCAGGCAGACAACAACCAGCGCGGCAAGGATGCGGCAAACGGCGAAGTCGCCGAGGCCATGCCAGCAGACGCCACGGCAGCCCGCAACCGTCCGCCGCGCGCGCAACAAGCCCAGGGTGAACGTAGCGAGCGTGGAGAGCGCGGCAAACGCGAACGCACGCCAGATCATGCCGCAGCACGCAAGGACCGCACGGATGCCCTGCCCGCGCAAAACGAAGCGCCCACTGAAGACGCAGGCGCAGAAGCGCAAACACGCGCGCAGGGAGGCGGCCGCTCCGGCAACCGCCGTCCGCGCCGCGACGCCGCGGAAACCGCGCCCGCCGCTGAAGCGATCGACAGCAATTTGGTCCAGACGGAAAGCGCCGCGCAGACCGAATCCCTCTCCGTGGATGCGCAACAAGCCGAAGCGGAGAACAGCGAAGCCCAGACCGAACGCAAATCGCGCAATCGCCGTGGCCGTGGCCGTCGCGGCGGGCGCCGTGAGGATGCCGCCGTCGGTGAAAACGGCGAGATGACGGCCGAATCAGTCCAGGCCGCTGACGAATCCGAGCAGGGCGAGACCGCCGAAGCCCAGGGCCGCAGTTTTGGCTCCCTCGCCGCCCCGGTGGCGCTCGAGACTGTGGCCGTGGCCGCCGCCGCGCCCGTTGTGGAAGAAGAAGCGCCGCTGGTGCTCAAACTCTCCCCGCCAACCGATCTTGTCGCCACGCCCAAGGAAGAACTGGCGGCCCCGGCTGTCGCTGAGATCGCCGAACCGGCAGCAGCGCCAATCCTCGCGGCAATCCCCGCGCCGGTTGCCGCGCCAGCCGTTGACATCGTTGCGCCTCCGTCCGTCGCCTCGCCGCCTAGCGCCGAGACAACCCGCTATGTGCTGCCCCTCGACGCCCTGCAAGCCACGGCGCAGGCCGCGGGTCTGCAGTGGGTGCAATCAAACGCGGACGCCATTCGCCGCGTGCAGGACGCCCTTGCCGCGCAGCCCGCGCCCATCCGTGTGCCGCGTGAACGCAAACCGGCACCCAAACTGGACGACGGCCCGCTGATCCTGGTGGAAACCGTGCGCCCGCTGCCCACTCTGCAACTGCCGGAAAACGCGCAACAAACGCATTGATCCGGGGTTGTCCCCGCGTCGCCCGGTGGCCTGTCAAGGTGCCCGGCGCCTGCGAGGGCACAGGGGGACGCTACGCTGACTCCGCGCCGTCCACCTGCGCAGGAAGCAGCCCGAGCGCGACATCCGGGTAGCGCAGCGTCGCCCGCAACTCGGCCTTCATGCGCAGATTGCCGAGGCGGCGCGACTCCCGCATGAAGCTCAGCATCATCGGGCTCAAGCCCGAGGCCTGCGCATCCGCCCGCGCCACGCGTGGTGGCCTGGGCAAACCGTACAGGTCCGCAGCGAGATCGAAATAGTCGCCCATGCGCAGCGTGCTGTCGTCGCTGACGTTGTAGACGCGCCCCGGGGCCGCGCGGTCGAGCGCCAGAAGGCACAGCCGCGCCAGATCGTCGGCATGGATGTGGTTGGTGTAAACATCGTCGGGTTGGGCCAAAACCGGCAACCCGCGCTCCAGCCGCGCCCTGGGCGAGCGGGACTGCGCATCGTAAATACCAGGAATCCGCAGCAGACCCACACGCCAGCCGCGCTCCCGTCCTGCCTGTCGCCAGCGCGACTCGGCATCACAGCGGCGCTGCGCGCGCTCCGTGTGCGGCGCGCAGTGGCGGGTCTCCGCCACCAGCTCGCCGCCGCAGTCGCCGTAAACGCCAGTCGTGCTGGCATAGACCACGCGCAAGGTTTTTTTCCCGAGCCCGGATAAGATGCCCGACTGTTTCAGTCTGGAAATCAAATGGCGGCTGCGCAAGTCGAACGCGCCGGAACGGTCTCCCGGCGGAGCCAGCATCAGTACCCGCTCCGGGGCAAGACCGGCGAGTCGCCACAGGGTTTGCGGCTGATCGAGATTGCCAACAATCGGCACGATGCCCGCAGCACGCAAAGCGTCCAGCCGCTGGGGCGACGAAGTCAGCGCCAGCAGCCTGTAGTGTCCTCGCGCCAGAGCCGCCACCCGCATGCCGATGTCGCCGCAGCCCACGATAAGCAGGCGCGGTCGCCGGAGAGCGTTTTTCCCATTCATCATCAACCCGTTGTCATCCTTGCCATGAGTCATCAAGTCACCATTCAGCCCAGCGGCCATCAGTATGTCGCCGAGGAGCAAGACACCCTGCTCGCCGCCGCCATCCGCCAATCCGTCGGCCTTCCCTATGGCTGCCAGGACGGCGCCTGCGGCTCGTGCAAATGCAAGCTGCTGCAAGGCGAAATCGAACTCGGCCCGCATCAGCTCAAGGCGCTGAGCGAGACCGAGCGTGCGCAGGGCTTCATTCTCGCCTGCCGCGCCAAGGCGCTCACCGATGTGGTGATCGAAAGCCATGAAGTCGTCGGTGCGGACGACTTCCCGGTGAAAAAAATGCCCGCCCGGGTCAGCAGTATCGAGCACCTCGCCCCCGATGTGGTGCGGGTCATGCTGCAACTGCCCGCTGCCGATCCTTTTCGCTACCGCGCGGGTCAATACATCCAGTTCCTGCTGCCGGGCGGCGTGCGCCGAAGCTATTCGATGGCCAGCGCGCCCACCGAATCGCCGCAGATCGAGTTGCACCTTCGGCATATGCCCGGCGGCAAGTTCACCGACCATGTGTTCAGCGCCATGAAGGAGAAAGAAATTCAGCGCATCGAGGGGCCCTTCGGCAGCTTTTTCCTGCGCGATGATCCCGACGCCAGGCCGCTGATCTTCCTCGCCTCTGGAACAGGCTTCGCGCCGATCAAGGCCATCCTGGAGCAGATGCAGGCACATGCCGACCCCCGTGCGGTCACGCTGTACTGGGGTGGCCGCAAGTTGCCCGACGTCTATCTGCACGACTGGGCGACCCGGCAATGCACCCTCATGCCCAATCTGCGCTTCATTCCCGTGCTGTCTGAAGCCGATGCGGGCTGGGCAGGTCGCACCGGCTTCGTTCATCAGGCGGTCATGGCGGACCTGGCCGACCTCTCCGGCCACGCCGTCTATGCCTGCGGCGCGCCGGTCATGGTCGAGGCCGCCCAGCGGGACTTCACCAGTCAGTGCAAGCTGCCGGAAGACGCTTTTTTCGCCGACGCCTTCACCACGGAAGCGGACAAGGCGGGCGCGAAGGCCTGACAAACAGACCGCCGCCAGACACAAAAAGGGCCTGCGTTTGCAGGCCCTTTTGAGATAAAACAAGCGCGAGAAAACAACCGCTCACTCGCCCAGATACGCCGCCCGCACGCGCGGATCGTGCAGCAGCTCTTCGGCCGGGCCGGTCATGGTGACCTGCCCCGAATCCATCACATAGCCCCGGTCGGCCAGACCCAGCGCGCGTTTGGCGTTCTGCTCGACCAGCAGAATGGTCACGCCCTGCTTGGAAATGTCTTCAACCACTTCGAAGATTTTGTCCACCATGATGGGCGACAGCCCCATGGAGGGCTCGTCGAGCAGCAGCACCTGCGGGCGACTCATCAACGCCCGTCCCATGGCCAGCATCTGCTGCTCGCCACCGGACATGGTGCCAGCGAGCTGGTCGCGGCGCTCCTTGAGACGCGGAAAAATGCCGTAGACCTTGTCGATGTCGCTGTCGATTTCCTTGTCCTTGCGGGTGTAGGCGCCCATCTGCAGGTTTTCGTGAATGGTCATGCGGGTGAACACGCCGCGGCCCTCCGGCACCATACACAGCCCCTGCCGCACCAGGTCGAATGCGCCCTGGCCGTTGATGGTGCGCCCGGCGTAATGCACTTCGCCATCGGTGATGGGCTGCAGGCCGGTGATGGCCTTGAGCGTGGTGGTCTTGCCCGCACCATTGGCACCGATGAGACTCACCAGTTCGCCCTTGCGCACTTCGAGATCGACGCCCTTGACCGCCTGGATGCCGCCGTAAGAGACGCGCAGGCCCGTGATTTTGAGAACGATTTCGGCCATGCTCAATGCTCCCCTGCGCCCAGATAGGCTTCGATGACTTTTGGATTTTTTTGTACGTCGGCGGGCACCCCTTCGGCAATGATCTTGCCGTAATCCAGCACAGTCACACGGTTGCACAAGCCCATGACCAGCTTCACGTCGTGCTCAATGATGAGGATGGTGCGACCGTCTTTTTGAATCGCCGTGAGCAGTTCGCGCAACTGCAGCTTTTCCGTGGCGTTCATGCCGGCGGCGGGCTCGTCGAGCGCCAGCAGTTGCGGATCAGTGGCCAGGGCGCGGGCGATTTCAAGGCGGCGCTGGTCGCCATACGACAGGGTGCGCGCGCGGAAGTCAGCATAGCGCTCAATGCCCACATAGGTCAGCAGCTCGCGTGCGCGCTCACGGATGGCTTTTTCTTCTGCCTTGAAATGCCTGGTGCGGAACACCGCGCCTATCAGCGCGCTTTTGGTGCGCACATGCCGGCCCACCATCACGTTTTCCAGAGCCGTCATGTCCGGGAACAGACGGATGTTCTGGAAGGTGCGCGCAATGCCTTCGCGCGCCACCTGATGCACGGCAGCGGGCTTGTAGGGTTTGCCCGCCAGGATGAAGTCACCGGAATCCGGCGGATACAACCCCGTGATGACATTGAAGAATGTGGTCTTGCCTGCTCCGTTGGGGCCGATCAGGCCATAAATCTGACCGCGTTCGATCTGGATGCCGACATCATTCAGGGCCTGCAGACCGCCAAAGCGTTTGGATGCGCCACTCACGCGCAGAACTGAAGTCTCGCTCATGCCTTGCCTCCTTCCTGCAGGGGAGTCGGCAGTTTGGAGAAGCTCTTGCCGTGCTCAGGCGCGGGCCACAAGCCCTTGGGACGCAGAATCATGATCACAATCATCGACAGCGCGTAGATCAGCTGACGCAGGATGCCGCTGTCGATGTACACATGGCCGAACAGATGCTGCTGCCAGTCGGAAATGAAGCCGGTATAGCGCAGCGCCTCGGGCAGCACCGACAACAGCACCGCGCCGAGGATGACGCCCGGAATATGCCCCATGCCGCCAATCACCACCATGGCCAGCACGATGATCGACTCCAGCAGCGAAAACGATTCGGGCGACACAAAACCCTGAAAGGCGCTGAACATCACCCCGGCCACGCCGCCGAAAGTAGCGCCCATGGAGAAGGCCAGCAGCTTCATATTGCGGGTGTTGATGCCCATGGCCTTGGCGGCGATTTCATCTTCACGCATCGCCATCCAGGCGCGGCCGATGCGCGAATCCTGCAGGCGGTAGCTCAGAATCACCACAAACACCACCAGCACCAGGAACAGGTAGTAATACTGCGCCACGGACGGGATGGTGAAGCTGCCGATATCGATGTTCTGGTTCAAATCCCAGCCAAACAGGTGAATGCCGTGAATGCCGGAAATGCCCTGCGGGCCGTTGGTGATGTTCACCGGCGCGTTCAGGTTGTTCATGAAAATACGGATGATTTCCCCGAAGCCCAAAGTGACGATGGCGAGATAGTCGCCCCGCAGCTTGAGCACAGGCGTGCCGAGCATGATGCCTGCGCTCGCCGCCACTGCCGCAGCCAGCGGTACGATCAGCCAGATCGACACGTCGAAACCGTTGGGGAACATCGCCCCCAGCGCGTCGAAGTTGCTCGTGAGCTGATTCGACGACAGCAGCGCGTACAGGTATGCGCCCACCGCGTAGAACGCGATATAGCCGAGGTCGAGCAACCCAGCCAGACCCACCACAATGTTCAGCCCCAGCGCCAGCATGATGTAGAGCATGGCGAAAGCCGCGATGCGCACCCAGGCATCCCCCGCGATCTGCAGCACCATCGGCAGCGCAATCAGCGCAGCGGCACCTGCAACGATCCAGACCCAGTTCTTTTGTTTGTCCATGTTGGTTCTCCTCAGGCGCGGTCTGCAACGCGCTCACCCAGCAGGCCTTGCGGACGCAGAGTCAGCACCAGAATCAGCACAATAAAGGCGAAGATGTCTTGGTAGTTGCTGCCGAACACCCCGCCGGTCAAGGTGCCGATATATCCGGCGCCAAGCACCTCGATCAGACCGAGCAACACCCCGCCCAACATGGCGCCAGACAGGTTGCCAATGCCCCCCAGCACCGCCGCGGTAAACGCCTTCAGACCCGGGGTGAAACCCATATAGAAGTTGGCGGTGGCGAAGTTGGCGAACCACATGATGCCGGCGATCGCCGCCAGCATGGCACCGATGACGAAGGCCGACGAAATGACAAAATTGGGATTCACCCCCATCAGCGACGCGACACGCGGGTTCTCGGCCGTAGCGCGCATGGCGCGGCCCAGCTTGGTGTGGTTGACCAGCCAGGTCAGCCCGCCCAGCAGTACGGCAGTCACCACCAGAATCATGACCTGCACCGGGGTGATGACCACGCCGCCCATATGAATGATGTTGGTCGGCAGCAGATGCGCGGGGAAGACCTTGTAGTCGCGCCCCCAGATGATCATGGCCAGCGTTTCGAGCAGGATGGACATGCCGATGGCCGTGATCAGCGGCGCCAGCTTGGGCGCATTGCGCAAGGGACGGTAGGCGATCCGCTCGATGAAATAGTTCAGCAACCCGGTCGCCAGCATGGCCACGAGAACCGCCAGCACGATCACCAGCCACGGCACCATATGCGGCGCAAGATGCTCAAGCAGTTTGAACACGCTGTATGCCGTGAGCGCCCCCACCATCATCACGTCGCCGTGGGCGAAGTTGATCAGGTTGACGATCCCGTACACCATGGTGTAGCCGAGGGCGATCAGGGCATACATGCTGCCCAGAACCAGACCGTTGACGATCTGCTGAAGAAAAATATCCATTCCTACATTCTCCTGACGAGCGGATGGCTGGTGAGTGACGGCGCAACTCTTTTGGAGCGGCCGGGGTGAAACGCATAAGCGATGCAGGCAAGCAAGGCGCATGCCAAATTCGCCGCACTGTTTCGGTGCGGCGCGCGAGCGTATGGCGTGAGGGGCATGAGGATGCCGAATTCGCCCAGAGACATCGTCCCCATGGGAATTGCGGCACGCGGCGGCAACGTGGCCAGGCGTGTGTAAACGGGCATCATTTGGTTGTGGGGGCCGGGCTGTCCAGGCCTCCCTGTTTTTTGAGCTGGCGCGATGATAACCGCGTGTGTTGGTGCGCCCTGCAGCGGGTGAACCCGCAGTGTGACGGCGATCAGTCGGCCGGGGGCTTGGGCGCAGCAATGTCGCTTTCTGTCTGAAATGCTGACACAAAACTGCCGCGAGTATTGCGCGCCGCCAGGTCTTGCAGGCGCCGCGCAATGCGCTCTTCCATGCCGCGCGAGGTCGGCTGATAGAAGCGCGGCGGTGTCATGCCATCAGGAAAGTACTGCTCCCCGGCGGCGAAGGCATCGGCTTCATCATGGGCGTAGCGATAGTCCTTGCCGTAGCCCAGATTTTTCATCAGCTTGGTGGGCGCGTTGCGCAGATGCAGAGGCACGGGCTGGGTGCCGCTGTCTCTGGCAAAGGCGCGGGCGGCGTTGTACGCCTTGTAGACCGCATTCGACTTGGGCGTGACCGCCAGATAGACCACGGACTCGGCCAGCGCCAGCTCGCCCTCTGGGCTGCCCAGACGCTCATAGGTCTGCGCGGCGTCGAGGGCGAGAGTGAGCGCCTTGGGATCGGCCAGGCCGATGTCTTCCACCGCCATGCGGATCAACCGCCGCGCGAGATAACGCGGATCGGCACCGCCTTCGAGCATGCGGGCGAACCAGTACAGCGCGGCGTCCACATCGGAACCCCGCACCGATTTGTGCAGTGCCGAGATCAGGTCGTAGGTCTGATCGCCGCCCTTGTCAAAGCGCAGCAAGGTGGCACCCAGCGTCTGCTCCAGCAAGTCGGCGCTGAGTTCTTGTTGTCCGGCACGCTGCGCGGCCTGCAGCGCAAGCTCCAGCGCGCCCAGCAGACGGCGGGCGTCGCCATCTGCATGGCGAATGAGTCGCTGCTGTGCAGCGGGCGCGATTGCCTCGACCCCGCTGCCGGGGAGCGCGCGCTGCATCAGTGCCTGCAAATCCTCGGCGTCCAGCGGCTCGAGCACATACACCACGGCGCGGGACAGCAGGGCGCTGTTGACCTCGAACGACGGGTTCTCCGTGGTGGCGCCGATGAAGGTGAACAGGCCGGACTCGACATGGGGAAGAAAAGCATCCTGCTGGCTCTTGTTGAAGCGGTGCACCTCGTCAACGAACACGATGGTTGCACGACCCCGCGCCTGCGCGGCATGCGCCTGCGCCACCGCGTCGCGGATGTCTTTCACCCCGGCGAGCACGGCCGATAGCGACAAAAAATCGGCATCGAAGGCATCGGCCATAAGCCGGGCCAGCGTGGTTTTTCCAACGCCGGGCGGCCCCCAGAACAGCATGGAATGCAGCCTGCGGGTTTCAAACGCCACGCGCAGCGGCTTGCCGGGCCCGAGCAGATGGCGCTGACCCACGACATCATCGAGATGGTGCGGCCGCAGCCGCTCGGCAAGCGGCATCTGCGCTGCAGACAGGCGCGTGGCGCGCGGCGGCTCGGGCGGTGCCGCGTCGTCGAACAGGCCCGGGCTGTCTTGCATCGTCAGGGCTGGTTAATGACCGAGGCACCCTTGGGCGGGGTGAAGCGAAAACTGTCAGCGGCCAGCGCCGGGTTGCGCACGATGGCGGTGAAGCGCATGGTGGAAACTTGGCCGAACGCATCACGCAACTGCAGTTCGGCCACTTCCGGGCCTTGCGCCGTGGTGCGCAGGCCAATGCGGATCCAGTCGAAATTGCTGTCCTTGGATCTGGGCGTGGCCTGCACCCATTGCAGCCCACCGGCGTCCGGCTGCGCCTGCAGGATGAAGAGTTTGCTGAGATCGGCGCCCGCGAAGATGGCGGCCGGCGTGCCTTTGAACGCCTGCGTCACCGGGGTGATGGTCACTTGATCGAGGTCGTGGTCATAGGTCCAGAGCTGCTTGCCATCGCTGACGATGACTTGGGCGTAGGGCTTGGCGTAGCTCCAACGAAACCGGTCAGGACGCTCGAAGGCAAACTGGCCCGAAGCCGGGGCCTGCGCCGGGCCTTTGGGGTTGCTCACGGTCTGGGTGAAGGCGGCGCTGCCGCTCTTGGTCTGTTGCAGCCATTGCTCCAGCAGTTGCACCGATGTGGCGGCAGCGGCGCTGGGCAAGGCTGCGGCAAACAAGCTTGCACCGAGCAGCAGCCCGGTCAGTGCAGCGCGCCCGCGGGCGATGAGGGGGGTCATCTTGTCGTCTTTCTCGAATGAAATGAGGAGCGGTGCAGCGCAACAGCGTGGCTCATTCCGCGCGCACCGGCACCAGAATGTCGCGGTTGCCGTTGGATGTGAGCGCGGACACCAGGCCCGACTGTTCCATCTGCTCCAGGAGTCTGGCAGAACGGTTGTAGCCGATGCGAAGATGACGCTGCACCAGAGAAATTGACGCCTTGCGGTGCTGCAGCACGATCTGCACTGCCTGATCGTAGAGCGGGTCGCTCTCGGCGTCTGCACTGCCCGCGCCGCCCGGAGCGCCGCTCCCACCCTCGAGGTCTTCCTCGCCCGTGAGAATGCCGTCGAGATAGTTCGGGCCGCCGCGGCTCTTGATGTCCTCGACGACGCGGTGTACCTCGGCGTCACTCACAAAAGCGCCATGCACCCGCTGCGGCATGCCCGAGCCGGGCGGCAGATAAAGCATGTCGCCCATGCCCAGCAGACTCTCCGCGCCCATCTGGTCGAGGATGGTGCGCGAATCGATCTTGCTCGACACCTGAAACGCCATGCGGGTTGGAATATTGGCCTTGATCAGCCCGGTAATCACATCCACGCTGGGCCGCTGCGTGGCAAGAATGAGGTGGATGCCAGATGCCCGCGCCTTCTGCGCGAGACGCGCAATGAGTTCCTCGATCTTCTTGCCCACCACCATCATCAAGTCGGCCAGTTCGTCGATCACCACCACGATATGCGGCAGTTTTTCCAGCGGCTCGGGCGCGTCCGGGGTCAGGCTGAACGGGTTGGTCAGGGGCTCCTCGCGCGCTCTGGCCTCCAGCACCTTGGTGTTGTAGCCGGCCAGATTGCGCACCCCCAGCTTGCTCATGAGTTTGTAGCGCCGCTCCATTTCGCCCACACACCAGTTCAGCGCCTGCGCCGCCTGCCGCATGTCGATCACCACGGGCGCGAGGAGATGCGCAATGCCGTCATACACGCTGAGTTCGAGCATCTTCGGGTCAATCAGGATCAGGCGCACATCGCTGGGCTCGGCCTTGTACAGCAGGCTGAGAATCATGGCGTTGACGCCCACCGATTTGCCCGACCCGGTGGTTCCCGCCACCAGCAGGTGCGGCATCTTGGCCAGATCGGCCACCACAGGATTGCCCACAATGTCCTTGCCCAGACCCATGGTCAACATGGACGCGGCCTCGTGATAGTTGTTGGAGCCAAGAATCTCGGACAGCTTGATGGTCTGGCGTTTGGCGTTGGGCAATTCCAGCGCCATGGTGTTCTTGCCCGGAATGGTCTCGACCACGCGAATGCTCACCAGCGACAGCGCACGCGCCAGGTCGCGCGACAGGTTGACGATCTGCGCGCCCTTCACGCCGGTGGCGGGTTCGACTTCATAACGCGTGATCACAGGCCCGGGATAGGCCGCCACCACGCGCACCTCCACGCCAAAGTCCTTGAGTTTTTTCTCGATCAGACGCGAGGTGAACTCCAGGGTTTCGTGATTCACCGCCTCCACCTGCACGGCGGGCGCCGCGTCGAGCAGGCCGAGGGCGGGGAGCGAGGAATCCGGCAATTCGTTGAAAAGCGGCTTCTGCTTTTCCTTGAGCACACGCGGAGATTGCGGCACGAAGGCCACCGAGGGCTCGATGATCACGGGGGCAAGCACTTCACGCTCTTCCACCAATGGGCGCTGCAGTTCGACTTCCTTCTCACGCTCCTGCAAGGCCTGCTGCCCGGCGAGCGCATCGTCCTCGCGCCCGCGGCGTTCACGCTGCCAGGTCCACAAGCGTTCGATCCAGCCCCCCAGGCGCTCGGCCGCATCCGCCCAGGAAAAATGCCCCACCCAACTCAGGGAAAACAGGAAAACGGCCAACAGCACCAGCGTGCCGCCCGTGTCGCCCAACAAGGTATCGATTCCGCCACCCAGCGCATGGCCAAGCAACCCGCCAGCCGCTCCCGGCAACCTGGCGGCAAGACTCCAGAGCCGGGTGGACTCCAGCGCCGCGCTCGACAGGGGGAGCAGCAGCACACCGACAACCGCGGCGATCGGCCGCAATTTCCGCCAGCGGTCGGCCCCCTCTTCGTCGTCAGCTGGCAATGGCGGGCGCTGAGAGCGGCGCCACATGCGCAGCACGCCATATAACCCCAACGGAATCAGCCAGAGCGCAGAAAAGCCGAGCAAAAAATAGACCACGTCTGAAAACCACGCGCCCAGCACCCCCACCCAGTTGGCCACGGCGCCGCCAGCGCCGGAACTGGACCAGGACGGGTCAGACTTGTGAAAACTCAGCAGGCTCAGACTCAGCAAAATCCAGCCGATGAAGGCTGCGGTCAAACGGACTTCCGCCGCAAAACGCTGCAGACGGCTGCGCGGCTCAGTGCGTAAGGCGGTCTGGGAGGGGCGGCGTCGGGTATCGATTTTCGGCATACATCACAGCAATGTGGAGAGATGCTCGCGGATCAGCAGAGTGCCGTCCTCGCGCTCGACCACAAAGCCTTGCTGTTCAAAGTCTTTCATCACGCGGCTCACCATCTCGCGCGAGGCGCCCACCATTTTGGCCAGATCCTGGCGCGACAGCTTGTTGCGGATGACATGCTCGTCCTGCATCTCGTCCGTCAGTTCCATCAGCGCGCGGGCCACTCGCCCATAGACATCCATCAGCGCCAGAGATTCAATTTTGCGATCTGCACGGCGCAAGCGCAGCGCCAGGCCGCGCATGATCGCAAAGGACATGCTGGTGTTTTCCGGCAGACACTGCAAAAACGCCACGCGGCCCAGCATCATCACGTCAGTCTGCACTTCGGCCTGCACTGTGGCGGAATGCGGCTCGCCGTCAATCAGGCTCATCTCACCGATGTAATCCCCGGCATGCAGCACGGCAATGATGACTTCGCGCCCCTTGGCATCCACACTCAGCACCCGGGCGCGCCCGGACAGCAAAATGAACAACGCGTTGGACTTGCTGCCCTGCTCGACAATGTTTTCCCCGCGCTTGTAGCGCCGCTTGACAATGGACTGCGAAATCGACCAGGCCTGCGATTCGGTGAGCACGGCAAACAGCGGCACGCGCCGAACGAGGTCAATATCGGTGATTTGCGACATCAGTGTCTCCAGTTGCCGGGTTTTCCGGGCAGTTGCATAGCGTGGGGAAGACGGACCTGCGGTTTTCACTGCGCATCGCACGCCCGCTGCCCGCTCCTTCTAAAATCTTAGCGATTCAGGTGCGGCGTTCAGCCCGGCTGACCCGGTTGCCATCTGTGCCAGACAAGCAGCCTGCCAAGCCGCCAAGCCGCATTTTCCCCATTTCTCACCCTCCAGTTTCTCACACATCATGACAGTCAAACACGCCAAAGTGCTCATTCTGGGGTCCGGCCCCGCTGGTTACAGCGCGGCGGTTTACGCCGCCCGCGCCAATCTCAACCCCCTGCTCATCACCGGAATGGCACAAGGCGGGCAGCTCATGACCACCACCGAGGTCGACAACTGGCCTGCCGATGTGGACGGCGTGCAAGGCCCCGATCTGATGGCGCGCTTTCAGGCGCACGCCGAGCGATTCAAGACGGAAATCGTGTTCGATCACATCCACACCACCCATCTGAACGAAAAACCCATTCGCCTCGAAGGCGACAGCGGCGTCTACACCTGCGACAGCCTGATCATTGCCACGGGCGCGTCGGCCAAATATCTGGGTCTGCCCACCGAAGAGGCCTTCATGGGCAAAGGCGTGTCGGGCTGCGCAACCTGCGACGGATTTTTCTATCGCGATCAGCCCGTTTGTGTGGTCGGCGGCGGTAACACCGCAGTCGAAGAGGCGCTTTATCTGGCCAATATCGCCAGCAAGGTGACCGTCATTCATCGCCGCGACAAGTTCCGCGCCGAGCCGATTCTGGTGGACAAACTCATGGCCCGCGCTGCCGAAGGCAAGGTTGAACTCAAGCTGTGGAGTGAATTGCAGGAAGTCCTCGGCGACGCCAGCGGAGTGACCGGAGTGCGCGTTCGCAACACCCAGACCGGCGCGAGCGAGGACATTGAACTCAAGGGCTGCTTCATTGCCATCGGCCACCAACCCAACACCGACATCTTCAAAGACCAGGTGGACATGAAGGATGGCTACATCCTCACACGCAGCGGCAACGCGGGCATGGCCACCGCGACCAGCGTGCCCGGCGTGTTCGCCGCCGGCGACGTGCAAGACCATATTTACCGCCAGGCCATCACCAGTGCGGGCACAGGCTGCATGGCCGCACTGGACGCGCAGCGTTATCTGGAAAACGCTGAATCCTGACCGATCCCGATCAATCCGCTTGTCCACGCCTCTCGCCCGGATGGACGAAAGGCGTGGACAAGCGGATCTTTCAGGCTATAATCTTTAGCCTTTGTCCTACAAAATTTAGAGGTGCGCCATGGCACGTGTATGCCAAGTGACAGGTAAAAGGCCGATGGTCGGGAACAATGTGTCCCACGCGAACAACAAGACCAAGCGCCGCTTCCTGCCCAATCTGCAATATCGCCGTTTCTGGGTGGAGAGCGAAAACCGCTTTGTGCGTCTGCGCGTCACAAGTTCCGGTCTGCGCACCATCGACAAAAAAGGGATTGATGTTGTCCTCGCCGAGCTGCGCTCGCGTGGCGAAATCTAACCTTTAAGTCTTCCCATCCCGGACTGACCCTTAGCCCTTAGAACTGCACGGAGCCCACTATGGCAACCAAAGGCGGACGCGAAAAAATCAAGCTGGAATCCTCTGCGGGCACCGGCCATTTCTACACCACCACCAAAAACAAGCGCACCACCCCGGAAAAAATCGAAATCATGAAGTTCGATCCGGTTGTACGCAAACATGTGAGCTACAAAGAAGGCAAGATCAAGTAAATCGGGTCCTGTCTGCTGTTGCTTCACTCGTCCGCTGGATCTGCCGCAAAACGGCAAGACCAGCGGATTTTTCATGGGCGGCGCGTAACCGCCATGAAATGGACTGCAAGCGTCCATCCATTGAGAGCGCGCCCAGGGCAGATTGATTCGATTGATTCAAAACGCAAGAGCTGACCGCGCGACCAAGCGCGGCTGCCGCAGCTTCGTCAATTTGCCGGGGTGTAACGACGCAGACGCAGGGAAATATCGCGCAGTGCCGCCACACCACTGCCTTCAGCGCGATGGCACCAGTCCTGCAATTTTTGGCTGAGTTGTTCAGAGTTCAGATTCGTCTGCTCCCAAACCGCCTTGAGTTCTTCGCGCATATGCAACAGTTTGCCGAGATTGGGGCTGGCACTTGCCGCGGCATCCACCAAGGCGCGTGAACGCTCGCACAGGATGTCGCGTTCCATGCCAATCCAGCGCTTGGCCGCGCGCAATGTGGGCAGATTGGAAGCGGCCCCGCCCTGTTGCGCAGCGCGGGCGAGTTCGGCTTTGAGCGTTGCCTTCAGCCCAGCCGCGTAGCGCGCCATCAACTCATAGCGGTTGGCAATGACTGCTTGCAGCGTGAGCTGATCCACCTCCGCTCGCACCTCCCCCAGCCTGAACTGCGGCGGCAGCTTGCGGGGCTTGGCCAGCCCGACCCAGGACAAGGCGCGGATATAAGCCCAGCCAATATCAAACTCCCACCACTTGACAGACAGTTTGGCAGAGGTGGGATAAGTGTGATGGTTGTTGTGCAGTTCCTCGCCACCGATGAGCAGCCCCCAGGGAGAAATATTGTGGCTGCTGTCACGCGCGGAAAAATTGCGATAGCCCCACCAGTGCCCCAGACCGTTGATGACGCCCGCTGCCCAAATGGGAATCCAGAGCATCTGCACCGCCCACACCGTGGCACCAAGCGCCCCGAACAACAGCACGTCGAGAATGAGCAACAGCCCCACACCTTGCCAGACAAAGCGGGAGTAAATGTTGCGCTCCACCCAGTCATCTGGCGTGCCGTGGCCGAACTTGCTGATGGTTTCGGCATTTCTCGATTCGGCGCGGTACAGCTCCGCTCCGCGAAGCAAAACGGTGTCGATGCCGCGCGTCACCGGACTGTGCGGGTCATCCACCGTTTCACATTTGGCGTGATGCTTGCGGTGGATGGCGACCCATTCCTTAGTCACCATCCCGGTGGTGAGCCATAGCCAGAAGCGAAAAAAATGCGACGCAATGGGATGCAGTTCCAACGCCCGGTGCGCCTGGGCGCGATGCAGAAAAATTGTGACTGCGGCAATGGTGATATGCGTGGTGATCAGCGCAAACAGCACGATTTGCCACCAGGACGCCTGCAGCAGGCCGTTCCCGGCCCAGTTCAAAAACACATCAAACATCAGAAACTTTCAGATCGATACAACAGGGTTGGAACGACACATGACGCAGAAGTTGCAGGAATTATCCGCGTCAGGCGTGCCCGCTGCGCTCAGGGCAAACGCGAAGCCCTGGTTAGGGCCTGTTCACGCGATGTCTGCAAGGGGCAAATCGTCTGGCTTCACAACTGAGCGCCCCCAGGGTCAGCTCGCCGACCCGCCCCCCGTGGGGGGCAAGGACACTTGGGGCGGCCCTGCGTTTCCTTGAGAAGACGCAGCGCGGCGCTGCAGCACGGCGGCGTAAAACCCGTCGGTACCATGCCGATCAGGCAAAAGTTGCAGATCGCCTTGCGACGTCAAGCCGTCTGCCGTGACGCCTTGCTGACTTAGCACCGACTCCGCTGGAACACGCTCGAACTCGGGATGCGCGGCAAGAAAAGCGTTGACGATGCCGCTGTTTTCCTCCGGCAAGATGCTGCAGGTGGCATAAACCAGACGTCCGCCAGGCTTGAGCAAGGTGGCCGCAGATTGCAGGATGCTGGCCTGTTTTGCCGTCAACTCCACGATATCCTGCGGCTTCTGCCGCCATTTCATGTCTGGATTGCGACGCAGGGTTCCCAGGCCGGAGCACGGCGCATCGACCAGCACACGGTCGACCTTGTTTGCCAGACGTTTGACGCGCTCATCGCGCTCGTGGGCGATGGCCACCGGATAGACGTTGCTCAGGCCGCTGCGCAGCAGACGCGGTTTGAGCTTGGCCAGGCGGTAGTCGGCCACGTCGAAGGCGTAGAGCCTGCCGGTGCTGCGCATCATGGCGCCCAGCGCCAGGGTTTTTCCGCCGGCGCCGGCGCAGAAGTCCACCACCATTTCACCGCGGCGCGGCGCCAGCAGCACAGCCAGCAACTGGCTGCCTTCGTCCTGCACCTCGACCCAGCCCTCACGAAAAACGGTGAGATCTTGCAACGCGGGCTTGCCTTCCAGGCGCACGCCCCAGGGGGAATACGGGGTGGCCTGCGCCGGAATGCGCAAACGCGCGAAGACGTCGAGCACAGCCTCGCGCCGGGCTTTGTGCACATTCACCCGCAAATCCAGCGGCGCCGGGCGCAGCAGCGCTTGCGCCAGCGCGGGGTATGCGTCGGCGTACTGCTGTTGCAGGGCTGCTGCCAGCCACTCGGGCAGACTCCAGCGCACCGCCTCGGGCAGCACCAGTGCGTCCTGCGTCAACAGGCGCTTGCGCCACTCGAGCTGCTCGGGCGAAAACGCGGTGTGCACCGACGCCGCATTGCCGGACCAGCCGAGAATCGCGAGCCGCAGTTCCATGGCGCCGCCAACGCTCTCGTCGCTCGCGGCGAGGGTCTGGAACAGGCGCAGATGCCGCAAGACCTGATAGACCGTGTCGGCCAGAACCTGCCGATCGGTTTTGCCGAGCTGCGGCCGGGCGCGGAAATGCCGCGACAGCACGGCGTCTGCGGCGGCGTCGAAACGCAGCATGTCGCGCAAGACGTCGCGCGCGGTGTAAAGCAAATCACGCGGTTTCATGGCGCACTTTCAGAGGAGAGGTTCGGAAGCTGGCAGGATGCGGGTGCGCAAACCATCGGTCTGCACCCGGCCTTCCAGCAAGGCACGCACCACGGCAGGGTAGATGCGGTGTTCTTCCACCAGCACCCGCGCGGCAAGTGTTTGCGGCGTGTCGTCGTCCAGCACGGGCACGATGGCCTGCGCCAAAATCGGGCCATGGTCGAGCGCATCACTCACCAGGTGCACCGTGGCACCATGCCATTTCACGCCGCCTTCCAGCGCGCGCGCATGGGTGTGCAGGCCGGTGAACGCGGGCAATAGCGAGGGATGAATGTTCACCAGCCGCCCGGAAAAACGCGCGACAAACGCCGCGCCCAGCACCCGCATGAAACCACACAATGCGATCACGTCAGGATGCAGCGCCGCGATGGCGTCACCCAAAGCCTGGTCGAAGGCCTCGCGGCTGGCGAAATCCGTGTGCGCCACGACCTGCGTAGGCACCCCATCGGCCTGCGCCACGTCCAGACCGGCGGCGTCCGCCCGGTTGCTGATCACCCCGCGCACACTGCCAATCCAGCCTTGCTCGCGCGCCGCCTGGAGAATGGCCTGCAGATTGCTGCCGCGCCCGGAAATGAGGAGAACCAGATTTTTCATCGGCGGGAAGTGTATCCGCCGGGGGACGCCGACTGCGCGCAGCGTGAATAATGATGCGTTTTTTCGCCTCCCATCGTCCCGATGAAATGTCCTTTCTGCCAAAGCCCCGACACGCAGGTAATTGAAACCCGCGATGTGGAAGACGGCATCGCCCTGCGGCGGCGGCGGCGCTGCGGCCAGTGCGACAAACGCTTCACCACTTACGAGCGCGCCGAGGTCAGCTTTCCCGTGGTCGTGAAAAAGGATGGTCGCCGCACCGAATACGACCGCGACAAGCTGCGCGCGTCCTTCCTGCTGGCGCTGCGCAAGCGGCCGGTCAGTGCGGACGCGGTGGACACCGCCATCGGGCGTGTGGAGCAACTGCTGCTGCAAAGCGGCGCACGCGAGCTGCCGTCCACCCAGATCGGCAGTTGGGTGATGGAGGAGCTGCGCACCCTGGACGGCATTGCCTACGTGCGCTTTGCCTCGGTCTATCACAGCTTCAAGGATTTGAGCCAGTTCCTGGACGTGCTGCAGGAAATGCAGCCGCCCAGCGCCGCGGGCGCCAGACCCCGGCGCAGCAAAGCGTCCAAATGAATCCAGAAAAGAATCCAGCAAGCGCGAATCAGCCAGACACCGTTTTCAGCGACGCCGACCAGCGCCACATGCGCCGGGCGCTGGAGCTGGCGCGCAGCGCGATGTACCGCACCAGCCCCAACCCGCGCGTGGGTTGCGTGCTGGTGAAGGACGGCGTGGTGCTGGGCGAAGGTGCCACGCTGGCCGCCGGTCACGACCATGCCGAGGTGCAGGCTGTCAAGCAGGCTTGGGAACGCGGCCATGCGGTGCAGGGCGCCACCGCCTATGTCACGCTGGAGCCCTGCGCGCATCATGGCCGCACCCCGCCCTGCGCCGATCTGCTGGCGATGCAGGGCGTGCGGCGCGTGGTTGCGGCCATGACCGACCCCAATCCGCTGGTGGCGGGCAAGGGGCTGGAGCGGCTGACGCAGTCGGGCGTGCAGGTGCAGACCGGTTTGTTCGCCGTTGAGGCGCGCGAGATCAACATCGGCTTCATCTCCCGCATGGTGCGCGGCACGCCCTGGGTGCGGCTCAAGGTTGCCGCGTCGCTGGACGGTGTCACGGCCCTGCCCAACGGGACGAGCCAGTGGATCACCGCCGAAGCCGCGCGCGCCGATGGCCACCACTGGCGCGCCCGGGCCTGCGCCGTGCTGACTGGCCTGGGCACGGTGCGGGCGGACGATCCGCAGCTCAATGTGCGCGCGGTGAGCACGCCGCGCCAGCCGATTCGCATCGTCATCGACAGTCGGCTGGAACTGCCGGCAACGGCCCGCCTGCTGCAGAGCGCGGCGTCTGCGCTGTGGCTCGTGCACGCCCTGCCCGCTCAGGTCGCCACGCCCCGGCTGGAGGCGCTGCGCGCTGCGGCGCGACCCGGCCTCGATCTGCAGGACATTGCCCTGCCCGCCGATGCCGACAAACCCGGCAAGACCGATCTGCGCGCCTTGATCGCCGCCCTCGGCCAGCGCGGCATCAACGAGCTGCACTGCGAAGCGGGCGAGAAGCTCAACGGCTCCCTGCTGCGCGCCGGTGTGGTCGATGAACTACTGCTGTATCTTGCGCCGTCCCTGCTCGGGCAAGGCGCTGGGCTGGCTGCGCTTGGCCCCTTCTACACACTTGCCGACGGCCTGCCGCTGCGCTGGCACGCGGTCGACCCTGTGGGCGACGATCTGCGCATTCTTGCGCGCACCCCCTCCTCCCTTTCCTTCTGAATCGCCATGTTCACCGGACTCGTCACAGCCATTGCCCCCATTGCCAGCGTCACGCCGCTGGGCACCGACCAGCACCACGGCAAGCGCATCACCCTGCGGGTCGATCCGCAGTGGCTGCAAGGCGTGCAACTGGGCGACAGCATTGCCATCAGCGGCGCCTGCATGACCGTGGTGGCGTTGCAGCCCGACGGCTTCGCCTTCGACATCTCGGCGGAAAGTCTGGCGCGCACCACTGGCCTCGATGCGGCGGGCGCGCTGGTCAATCTGGAGCAGTCGGTGTCCTTGTCGACCAAGCTGGGCGGCCATCTGGTGACCGGGCATGTGGACGGTGTCGGTCATGTGGCCACACTTGAGCAGATCGGCGAGTCGTGGTTGCTTGAGGTGGACGCGCCGCCTGAACTCGGCAAGTTCTTTGCCTACAAAGGCTCCATCGTGGTCAACGGCGTGAGCCTCACGGTCAACCGCGTACAGGATTTGCCGCAGCATTGCCGCGTGAGCATCAACCTCATTCCCCATACGGTGCAGCACACCAACCTGCACCAGTTGCGCCAGGGCGCTGCGGTCAATCTGGAAATCGACCTGATCGCGCGCTATGTGGAGCGCATGCTGAGCACGGACCGGAGCAACCGTCATGTGTGAACTGTTCGCCTATTCCAGCCGTGTGCCGGCGCGGGTGCGTTTTGCCTTCCGCGAATTCGCCCGGCATGGCGGCCCGCACGCGGCCAACCCGAACGGCTGGGGCGCGGCCTACTTCGAAGGCGTGGACGCGCATGTGCTGCGCGAGGCCCAACCGGCGCTCACCAGCGCCTTCGTTCCCGTCCTTGAAAAACACGACTTCCACAGCCCGCTGGTCGTCGCCCATATCCGCCGCGCCTCGCGCGGGCCGGTTGCGCTGGTGAACACCCAGCCCTTCTCCCGCGAACTGTTCGGGCGCAGACACATCTTTGCCCACAACGGAGATCTGCCCGACATCGAACGCGTTCTGCCGCTTGCCCATACGCCCTACCGTCCCATGGGCCAGACCGATTCCGAGCATGCGTTCTATGTGCTGATGCAGGCACTGATCGCCCTCGACGCCGAAGGCGGCGGCGATGATCTGAAGCGCCGCATCGCGGTGGTGTCCGGCTTCGCCGCCAAACTGCGCGCCATCGGCCCGGCGAATTTCCTGTTCACTGACGGCGACCTGCTGTTCGCCCATGCCCATCACCGCCTCAGCCATCCGGGCAACACCTGGGTTCCCGGCTTGCACCTGCTCATGCGCAACGCGGCCAGCGAGCATCTGGTGCGGGCTTCCGGTCTGCACATCCAGGGGCGCGATGACAAACCCGCGCCCGCCGCCCTGCTGGCCAGCGTGCCGCTCACACCGGAAGCCTGGGAACCGCTGCCAGAAAACACCCTGCTCGTGCTGCAACAGGGTCGGCTGATCGCGCGCGTCCAAGTTTGATGCAATAGGGCCTGCATGTCCTGCGGGTTGCAATCGGAAACAGCATGCAATGCGTCCGCTGATAAAGTTCCCGGGTTGCTGAATCCACAACCGCCCCGCATCGCTCGCACAACAAGAACCGCATGAACGTCGCACGCTCCCGCCTCATTCCCCTGTTTTTCCTGGCCTGGCTGGCGCTTGCACCGCGCATGAGCTGGGCGCTCGGCCTCGGCAGCGTGTCCGACTGGGCCCAGGGCACCTGGAACGCCGCCGTCAACACCACCAAACACGGCAAGGACGACCTCTATTTCAGCGGCTACACCTGGCACGATCCCGGCACCTACACCGCGGCAAAACGCGCCACCCTGAACAAACACGCCTGGGGCATCGGCTGGGGCCGCCACGAGATCGACGCCAATGGCAATGAGGACATGGTCTATGCCATGATCTTTTCCGATTCGCACTGGAACGCCGAGCCCGTGGTCGGCTACGCGCACCAGTGGATGTACAACAACGACGCCCCGGTGGGTTTCGGCCTGGGTTACACCCTGGCGGTCACTTCGCGCGCCGACATTTTCAAGAACATTCCCTTCCCCATCATCCTGCCCATCGCCTCCCTGCGCATCGGCAAATTCTCGATCTACGGCACCTTCATCCCCAAGGTCAATAACAAGCTGAACAACGGCAACGTCGCCTTCTTCTTCGGCCGCTACGCATTCTGAACCTGGCATGGCAAGCGCATGCGGCGATGCGCTTTTAGCTTTTACAATGGCTGGTTTTCCGCAGCAGCCCGCCCATCATGCCCCTGTCCCCCGTTCCAGACATCATTGCCGAGCTCAAGGCCGGGCGCATGGTCATCCTGGTGGATGAAGAAGACCGCGAAAACGAAGGCGATCTGGTCATTGCCGCCGAGCACATCACCCCGCAGAGCATCAACTTCATGGCCACGCATGCGCGCGGCCTGATCTGCCTCACCCTCACCGCCGAGCGTTGCGCGCAACTCGATCTGCGGCACATGGTCGAACACAACGGGTCGTCGCACGGCACCGCGTTCACCGCATCCATCGAAGCCGCCGAGGGCGTGACCACGGGCATCTCGGCAGCCGACCGCGCGCGCACCGTGCAGGCGGCTGTGGCGCGCAACGCCCGGGCCAGCGACATCGTGCAGCCCGGCCACATCTTCCCGCTCATGGCCGCCGAAGGCGGCGTGCTGATGCGCGCCGGGCATACCGAAGCCGGCTGCGACCTGGCCGCCCTGGCCGGGCTGGAACCGGCCGCGGTGATCTGCGAAGTCATGAACACCGATGGCAGCATGGCCCGCCTGCCCGACCTGGAGCGCTTCGCCGCCGAGCACGGGCTGAAAATCGGCGCCATTGCCGACCTGATTGAATACCGCAGCCGCACCGAATCGCTGGTGCAGCGCGTGGGCGAACACCCCATGCAGACGCCGTTCGGCGCCATGCGCTGCGTGGCCTACACCGACCGCGCTGGCCACGGCCTGCATCTGGCGCTGGTGCATGGCAACCTGGCCGCGCAGACCGCGCCGCTGGTGCGGGTACACGAGCCGCTGTCGGTACTCGACCTGCTCGACACCACCTGCCAGCGCCATTCGTGGAATCTGCCGCAGGCGCTGGCCCGCATCGTGCGCGAAGGCGCGGGCGTGGCTGTGCTGCTCAATTGCGGCGAGTCGGCGCAGCAACTCAGCGCGCAATTCCAGCATCTGCTGCAACCCGTTGCCACGCCGCCCAAGGCAGGCGCCACCGCACTGCGCGACTATGGCATCGGCGCGCAAATCCTGCGCGATCTCGGCGTGCGGCAGATGCGTCTGCTCGGGCAGCCGCGCAAAATGCCCAGCATGGCGGGCTATGGGCTGGAGATCGTTGGCTTCGAGTCCGCCCATAGCGCTCCCTATGGCGCCGATCCCGCCTTGACGCCCGGCGCGTAAGCTGTTGCCTTCCGCGCCCTGCGGCGCGCCACTGACCCGTTCCCTCACGCCATGCAAAACGTCCAGAACCGTATTCTTTCCGAACAACTCGATGGCCGTGAACTGCGCATCGCCGTGGTGCAGGCGCGCTTCAACACCGCCATCACCGACCGCATCACCCAGTCTTGCCTGGACGAACTGGAACGCCTGGGCGTGGGCGAGGACGACATCGGCCTCTACACCGTGCCCGGCGCGCTGGAGCTGCCGCTGCTGCTGCAGGCACTGGCCGAGAGCGAGGCGTTCGACGCGCTCATCGCCATTGGCTGCGTGATCCGCGGCGACACCTATCACTTCGAGGTGGTGTGCAACACCAGCGCCGCGGGCATCAATCAGGTCGCGCTCGACTACAACATGCCGGTGGCCAACGGCGTGCTCACGGTGGAAAACGAGGCACAGGCGCTCGAGCGCATCGACAAGGGGGCCGAATGCGCCCGCGTCGCGGTGGAAATGGCCAATCTGTTCATCGACATCAGCGCAGACGAAGACGAGACCGCATGACCGCCCCCACCGCCCCTACCGCCCCCAAGAGCGCGCGGCGCAAGTCGCGCGAGCTCGCGTTTCAAGGCATTTACGAGTGGCTGCTCGCGGGCAGCGAGACCGGCGCCATCGAAGCCTTTTTGCATGAACGCTACCCCACCATCAAGCTCGACGACGCGCACTTCCAGTCGCTGCTGCATGGCGCGCTGGCCGAAGCAGGCCCGCTCGACGCCCTCATCCAGCCGCACATCGACCGTCAGACCAGCGAGCTTTCCCCCGTGGAGCACGCGCTGCTGCTGATGGGGGCCTTTGAGCTGCACAGCCATCTCGATGTGCCCTACCGCGTGGTCATCAACGAGGCGGTCGAACTCGGCAAGGTGTACGGCGGCACCGACGGCTACAAATACGTCAACGGTGTGCTCGACCGCATCGCCGCGCAACTGCGCAAGGCCGAGGTCGAGGCGGGCAACCAGTCGCATCCGCAAGCACAAATCGCCTCCACCGACTTCAGCCCGCCGCCCAACCCCTACGCGAATGTGCCGGTCAGCCACAAGGCCAAAACCGCGCCGCGCCGCGCCGCTTCGCAGCCCGGCGGCCGTCCCTACAGCCCGCGCACGCCGCGCAAAGACTGAACGACACAACACGCCATGCGCCTCGCCCAACGCAACCAGTCCATCGAACCCTTCTACGTCATGGACGTGGTCCGCGCCGCCTGTGAACAACAGGCCGCGTGGGACACGCATGGCAAGCGCATGATTCACCTCAGCGTGGGCGAGCCCGATTTCACCGCACCCGAGCAAGTGGTTGAAGCCGCCACCCGAGCCCTGCGCGACGGCAAGACCGGCTACACCCTGGCGCCCGGCCTGCCCGCACTGCGCGAACGCATCGCGCAGCACTACGCGGAAGATCATGGGGTGCAGATCGACCCCGCCCGCGTGTTCATCACCGCCGGCGCGTCGGGCGCGCTCACTCTGGCCAGCCTGCTGCTGTTCAACCCGGGCGACGAGGTGCTCATGCCCGACCCGAGCTACCCCTGCAACAAGAACTTTGTTGCCGCGGCGGGCGCGCAAGCGCGCATGCTGCCCGCGCCGGCCGCGCAGCGTTTTCAGCTCACGGCAAACGAAGTCGAAGCCGCGTGGAACGAGCGCACCGCCGGGGTGCTGCTGGCCTCGCCCTCCAACCCCACGGGCACATCCATCGCTCCCGACGAACTGCGCCGCATCGCCGACGTGGTGCGCGCACGGGGCGGGGTGAGCATCGTCGATGAGATCTACCTCGGACTCAGCTACGACAGCGCATTTGGGCACACTGCGCTCGCTGCAGGCGACGACATCATTACCGCCAACAGCTTCTCCAAATACTTCCAGATGACCGGCTGGCGGCTGGGCTGGCTGGTTGTACCGCCCGAACTCATCGCCCCGCTGGAGCGCATGGCCGGCAACCTGTTCATCTGCGCCAGCAGCGTGGCGCAACAGGCCGCGCTGGCCTGCTTCGAGCCCGACACCCGCGCGGAATATGAGCGCCGCCGCGCAGAATTCCAGCGTCGCCGCGACCGCATCGTCCCCGGCCTCGACGCCCTGGGGCTGACCGTTCCCGTGCGGCCAGACGGCGCGTTTTATGTGTACGCCGACTGCTCGGCCTACAGCGCCGACAGCTGGGACTTCTGCTTCGACGTCATGCGCGAAACCGGCGTGGTGCTCGTCCCAGGCAAAGACTTCGGCACCGCCGAGCCCCAACGCCATTTCCGCCTGAGCTATGCCAACAGCATCGCCAACCTGGAAGAGGCACTGCACCGGCTGCGCGGCTATCTGGAGCGCAAGGCGGCATGAGCGCGCAGGTTTTCCGCTGGCCCGTGCGGGTGTACTGGGAAGACACCGACGCCGGGGGCATCGTCTATTACGCCAACTACCTCAAAGTTTTCGAACGCGCGCGCACCGAATGGCTACGCAGCCTGGGGCTGGCGCAGTCCGAGCTGGCGGCGCAGGCCGGGCTGGTATTCGTCGTCGCCGAGGTGCATCTGCG
>JAFGXB010000308.1 GCA_016936875.1 Burkholderiaceae bacterium
AAGCGCCCTAAACCAGCGACCTCGCCCCGGCGCACATCCACCCAGGCGGCCCCCGACTGGGGCAACTCCCCCGACAACGAACGGATGTAGTTCCCAATTGTCGCATCTTGTAGCTCGAACTCGAGCTGCATATCGTCCTGCAGACGGGTTTCCACCACGAGCATGACCCGATACCGATCCCGCGCCGGCATCAGGATCCCGTTCAGATGCTCGCTGAGCAAGCGCCGGTACAACGCTTGGGCTTTGGCCATCAGGCTTGCGCTGACGCCCACCAGGGTGTGGGTTTCCCCCTGTCGACGAGCGCGTTGTGCAAGAAGGGCTAGCGACGTATCGGGAGCGACCAGAAACAACAGCTGCTGCTTCTGACGCCGCATCAGCAACTCCATTTCCTCCTGTCCCAACTGACTGAGAATGGCGTGCGGCAACCCGTCCAAGACCAGTTCGGAATAGAACGCTTCGACAAACTTATCCGCCACCGCTTCGAGAGGGCCGCGCACCTCGCCAAGCAACCTGGCCGCTTCTTCCCCGTAGGGTTCCAATACGGTTTCATGTATGGGTTGTGCCGCACTCGCCGCGCTCAGTTTCCACCACCCACCCCGGCCGCGTTTGTGCGCCTTGGCCTGGTACATCACCGCATCGGCCTGCCGCAGCAGGACACCGCCGTCCAAGGCATCGAAGGGGAATATGGCCACTCCCATGCTCATATCGATCGTGGCCGTCCGTCCATCCCCTATCTCGAACGGCCGTTCGACGACCCGATGCAGCCGATCCACCGCCGCATGCAGCTGCTGAATCGCATACATCTCGTTCAACTCTTCGAACACGATGACGAATTCGTCTCCACCGGATCGCGCCAGAAAATCCGATTGCCGCATCTCGGCCTGCAGCCGCGCCCCCATCTCCTTGAGCAGGAGATCCCCGGCCGCAGCGCCCATTTGTTTATTGATCGACTTGAAGTCGTCCAGATCGATCACGCCGATGGCCAGCGCCGTGCCGTTACGCTGGGCTCTGGCGACCGCTTTCGGGAGATGCTGCTCGAGCGCATGTCGATTGGGCAAATCGGTCAGCACATCGTGCAAAGCCTGATAGAGGAGTTCCTGCTGGGCCTGATGCAAGGCGGTGACATCGATGCAGCTCCAAAGAGTGCCCGGCCTGCCGTCCGGCAGATCGACGGGGGCGCCGAGCACCTGCATCCTGAGATAAGAGCCATCCTTGCAATGCAGCCGCATGAACTGGCGAAAGAAGGTGAAACCACCCTCCGTTGTCACCGCCTCCGGTTTGAACTCTGCAAATTCGGCCATGCTGCCGTACAGCAGAGAGGTACTCTGCCCGACGAGTTCGTCCTCGGCGTAGCCCAGAGGTTCGCAAAACGCCTGATTGACCTGGGCGATCGTCCGCCGATCGTCAACGATGCACATACCCGCGGCATTGTGCTCGAACAGCGCGCGGTGGTACTCCTGGGTCTTGTCGAACTGCTCCCGCAAGGCGCGTTCGCGCAGGAAAACATCGAGCCGATCCAAACCGCGCGATACGTCGTCAGCCAATTCCTCGAGCAGGTGTCGCAGATCTTCGTCGAAGCCCTCGAGGCTCGTATGGTAGACCGCCAGCACCGCCCATATATCTCCGGCCCGGTAAACCGGCAACGTCGCGACCGCCTGCAGGTCGAAGCGACGTGCGTGTGCGTACCACGGCGCCAGCGCCGGCGTGGTGACAAATTCGTTGTGGAATGACGCACGCCGTTCCCGCCAGCAGAGGCCGGCGGGGCCCTGCCCTTCGGGAACGCCCTCATCGGCGGAAATCAGCGCACCGTCCAGGTATTCCGTCAGCCCCGCAGCGGCAGCGAAACGGAATACCCCATCGGCGCCGGGCCGGCCGATCCACACGAGTGCGAGATCGTCGTGGTGCGTCGCCACATCGCAGATGGATTGCAGCAATACACCTTCATCCTGCGCCTGGGCGATGAGCTGGTTGACCTGGGTACGCAAGGTGCTGAAGTCGAACAACTGCTGCAGCCGGCGGGCATGCCGGTCGCGCTGGCGCAGCGCGCGCAGCATGCCCATTGCCACTGCCAACAGAATGAGCACGGTTGCGAGTTCGAGCGCCCAACGCGTAGGGGCCGTCCGCATATACACCTGCGTCACCTGCTCGGGAGCCCAGTTGGCCTGAATCGAGAACGGATAGCCCGACACCGGCACCAACACGCCTTGTAGCGTGGTCGGCTTCAAAGGGAACGTCACGTTGCCGCGGCTCACCTCGCCGAGCACTTTGCCATCACGGTCGTCGACAAGGCGCAATGTCCAGGGCAGGCCTGCCGGCGTGTCGATCAACAACGAGCCGACAGGGAACGGCGTGTCGACGAAATAGCCCAGCTTGCCGGCCGCATCCCGCACCGCATAACGAAGCGTCAGGATGTAACCGCCATACTGCTCCGCGTATTTGGCGAAACCGATCATGTCGCCGATGTGTGCCGACAAGAACGTAAA
This sequence comes from Burkholderiaceae bacterium, assembly GCA_016936875.1. GTDB lineage: Bacteria > Pseudomonadota > Gammaproteobacteria > Burkholderiales > Burkholderiaceae_C > Thiomonas. The sequence goes on from JAFGXB010000308.1 coordinate 2,484, forward strand.
TCCGCCAGCATCAGCAGGCAACTCGCCGCTACGCGCGAAGCTGGTCCACACGACATGCCCGTCCGCAGCCCGCACCACCAGCGAGTGGAGATGAATATGCAGGGCGAGATAATGCCGCAGCGACTGCTCGACGCCAGACGTCAGGTCTGTCGTATCAAAACCCGTTCCGAGCAGCGTCGTTGCGATGAACTGCAGATCGGCAAAATGCTCGTCCAGATTGACGGTGAAACGCATGGCATAAGCACGCGCGGTGGCTTGCGCGGTATCCCGGACCTCCAATTTCGCCTGGTGGTATTGCGCTGATTCCATCCAGCCCCACCAGCCCAGGATCAGCAGAAAGGAAAGCACCAACAGCCATATCTTCCGCCCCCCCCATCGAATGAGAGCCTTCTCGCACTTCAAGCGGCCTGAGTAGGTGCATAGCCTCTATTGACTGCTCCGCTCCGCTGGCGGCGCGGCCAGTGCGGCTGCGCCTTTAGGCTATAGATCCTCACGACACTGGGAATGTCGCCGCCCAGACGGTCAGCCCTTAGAATATTTCTTCG
>JAFGXB010000309.1 GCA_016936875.1 Burkholderiaceae bacterium
GCCCCGCGCGAGCGCGCCAAACCGCGCGATCTGGAAGCGTTCACCCAGACCCTTATGCAGGTGCGCGAGGAGGTGGGCGTGCCGCAACGCGCCGTGCCTGTTGACGGCGAGCACGCCGAGCGGCCTGCACGGGCTGAGCGTTCAGCGCGCAGTGCATCTGCTGCGGGCGATGTGCGTTTCGATACCTACCGGGTCGAAGTCGGTCGTGACCACGGCGTGGAGGTGCGCAATTTGGTGGGCGCCATCGCCAATGAAGCCGGGCTCGAAAACAAGCACATCGGCAATATCGCGATCCGCGGCGATCACAGTTTTGTCGAACTGCCAGAAGGCATGCCCAAGGATGTGTTCCGCACCCTGCAAAAAACCTGGGTGGGCGGCAGGCAATTGCAAATCAGCAAGGCAGAGCCGGTGCGTGACGGTGGCGAGCGCCCGGCGCGCGCAGCGCCTAGCCGTTTCGACTCCGGCGAGTCGTCATCCGCACCCAAGCGCCGTGCCGCACCCATGCCTGCTGGCGGCAAATCCTTCAAGCGCAAACCCTGAGAGGGCGCGCTCAAGGTTTGATGACGACGCCTTTCCAGAACGCCACCCGTCCTGCGATTTCTTTCGCGGCGGGTTTGGGCTCGGGGTAAAACCACACTGCATCGGGGTTGCGCTGCCCGTTGACCACAAGGGTGTAGTAGCTGGCCGTTCCTTTCCACGGGCAGACCGTGTGCGTGGAGCTGGGCTCCAGCACGCCGGGCTGAACAGCGTCGAGGGGGAAGTAGTGATTGCCTTCGACCACGACGGTGTCGTCGCTTTGTGCGATCACGGCCTCGTTCCAGATTGCGCGCATTCTGTTCTCCTTCTCAGGGAAACGCCGGGCCGCCCCAAGTTTCCTTGACCCCCACGGGGGGAGGGTCGGCTCGCCGACCCTGGGGGCGCTCTTTAAGCGTTCAGCGTACCCGCTTGACGCTTGAAGTGCAGGCGGTTGCGCGCTTAACGCGGCACGCGCATCACCTTGAGCATATTGGTGCCGCCAGCCGAGCCAATGGGTTCGCCGCAGGTAATGGCGTAGCTATCGCCGGAGGTCACGGCTTGTTTTTCAATGAGCCGGGCTTCGGCCTGATTGAGCAGGGTGTCGCGGTCGGTGGTGCTGAAATTCATCAGCATGGGGCGCACATTGCGGTACAGCGCCATGCGGCGCACCGAGGTTTCGCTGCGCGACAAGGCGTAGATCGGCACGTTGACACGGTGGCGGCTCATCCACAGCGCGGTCGAGCCCGATTCGGTGAGCGCGGCGATGGCCTTGCAGCCCAGGTGATGCGCGGTGAACAGTGCAGCCATGGCGATGGATTGGTCGATGCGGGTGAACTGCTTGTTGACGAAGTCGTGTTCGAGCTTGACCTCTTCCACCGTTTCCGCGGCCAAGCAGATGCTTGCCATCGCTTCAACCGTCTCCACCGGGTACTTGCCAGCGGCGGTTTCGGCGGAGAGCATGACGGCGTCGGTGCCGTCGAGTACGGCGTTGGCCACGTCCGACACCTCGGCGCGGGTGGGCACGGCGTTGACGATCATCGACTCCATCATCTGCGTGGCGGTGATGACCACGCGGTCCATTTCGCGCGCCATGCGGATCATGCGCTTTTGCAGAGCGGGCACGGCGGCGTTGCCGACTTCCACGGCCAAGTCGCCGCGCGCCACCATGATGCCGTCGGAGGCGCGCAGAATTTCCGCCAGCGCCGGAATGGCTTCCACGCGCTCGATCTTGGCAATCAGCGCCGGTTTGTGGCCGTACTGCTCGCCAGCCACGTTGGCGAGTTGCCGCGCCAGTTCCATGTCGGTAGCGTTTTTGGGGAAGGACACGGCCAGGTAATCGGCCTGGAACGCCATCGCGGTGCGGATGTCTTCCATATCCTTGGCGGTGAGCGCCGGGGCGGAGAGTCCGCCGCCCTGCTTGTTGATGCCCTTGTTGTTGGACAACTCGCCGCCAATGGTGACGACGGTCTGAATTTCGGCGCCGCTGACGCCTTCCACCGTGAGCACGATCAGGCCGTCGTTGAGCAGCAGGCGGTCGCCCGGATGCACGTCGCGCGGCAGGTCTTTGTAGTCGAGACCGCAGCGCGTGTCGTCGCCGAGTTCGCAGGTGGCGTCGAGGACGAATTTGTGGCCGGGCTGCAACTGCACCTTGCCGTCCTTGAAGCGGCCGACGCGGATTTTCGGTCCTTGCAGATCCGCCATGATGGCCACGGCCTTGCCAAGGCGGCTGGCCGTTTCGCGGATGAGCTGCGCACGGTCAATATGGTCTTGCGCCTTGCCGTGAGAAAAATTGAGCCGAACGACATCGACGCCGGCGGAAATCATGCGCTCCAGGATGTCTGGCGAAGAACTGGCGGGGCCGATGGTGGCAACAATTTTTGTGGCGCGGGACATGGTTAGGGGGGTGTTTGGGGATGGGCAACAGAAAGTGTTCAAGGGAAAATGTGGAAAGAATCACATTCACCGGAAGAGAGTGTAGAGCGTGCTCTTGACGGTTTTGTGCAAACCGCAAGAATCGCGTAAGCCAATTGACTCCACGCAGGCCCGCCCGGCTTCTGCGTCGGCTTCTGGCTTCTTTGCAACTCTCCCCCTTTCCATGAACACGTCTTCTCCTTCCGATCCCATGCAGGCCTTGACGCCCGACGATGCGTTGCTGCCGGGGCTGGCCGCTGTGCCGGAGGTCAGGAGCCTGCTGGAGGCGGTGGATCTGCCCATCGGCCGCTGGGATGCCGAGGGGCGGCTGACGTTTTTCAATCCGCCCTACCTGGCCTGGGCGCACCGCACGCCACAAGAGTTGCGTGGAAAAAGTCTGAAAGAGCTGTACGGCGACGAGGCCTGGGCCGCAGCGCAACCCGCTTTCGAGCGCGGATTCGCAGGCCAGCAGGCCGATTATCTGCGGCTGTTGCGCCACCTCGACCCGCCCCGCTGGGCGCGCATTCAGGTGTTTCCAGAGCGCGGGCAGGACGGGCGGATCGAGGCCATCTACACCATCGCCCACGATGTGCACGACGATGTCACCACAGCCACGGCGCTCAAACGCGCGAACTGGCTGCTCGAACAGGCGCTGGATAATCTGCCCTGGGGCGTCATCGAGAGCAATTCAGCGCTTGTCATCACCCGCTGGTCACGCTCCGCGCAGGCCATTCTGGGTTACACCGAGGCAGAGCGTCTGGGCACGCACCGCCTGTCCTTGGGTGTTCCCGAGGAAGAGCGTGCACGCACCCTGGCGGTTTACGAACGCTTGCTGCGCGGTGAAATCGACAATTGGGTTGAGCAGGCGCAGTACATCCGCAAGGACCGGCGGCGGATCTGGGTGGAGTGGACGCTGTCTGCGCTGCGTGACGAAGAAGGGCGGGTTGTATCGCTGCTGACTTTTGTGCGCGATGTCACCCACCAGGTCGATACTCACGCGCGCCTGCTGCACCATGCCGAACGCGATGCCCTCACGGGCGTGCTCAGCCGACGCGCCATCATGGAACGGCTGGACACGGCGCTGTCGCGCCGCACCCGTGGCGACATGCTGGCGCTGTATTTCATTGACCTTGACGGATTCAAGCAGATCAATGACCGCCTCGGCCATGTGCGCGGCGACCGGCTGTTGATCCAGGTTGCGCACGCCATCCAGGACGTACTGCGCCGCGACGACGCCATCGGCCGACTGGGCGGAGACGAATTCGTGGTGCTCAGCGCCGTGGCCGACTTATCCGCCGCGCAGTCGCTTGCGGCCAAACTGGTCGAAGTGAGCGCTGCGGCCGGTTACGACCTGCTCTCAGGCCTGCGGGTCACGGCAAGCATTGGCGTCGCCGCAGTCCCCACGCATGCCCGCAGCAGCTTTGAACTGCTGCAGCGGGCGGATGACGCCATGTATACGGCAAAAAAAGAGGGCAAAAACCGCTGGGCGCTATGCAATCAACGGCTGGATGGCGGCGAGAATAATCGGCCCCACCTCTAGAAGCTTTTCGCGCCATCTGCGGAGGCGCAATGCGTTTGAATCGGCCGAAATTCTGTCAAACCCAGGTGCGGCTGATCCACGACAACACCCAGTACGCCACCATGCCGCTGAGTATGGTGCCCAGAATGCCGCGCCGCGCGAAAAAATAGCCGGCGGCAACAACGGCTGCGCCCAGCTTCACCCATGGCGGGCCCAGCGGGGTGAGCAACAGCAACTCAGGCGCCACGACGGCGGCCAGCGCGGCAGCCGGGGCAAAACGCAGGGCAATTTTGATTCGCGCGGGCAAGGGCATGGGCTTGCGCGGGATTAAAAACAGATTCCTGCTGAGGACGGTGACGGCTGTCATGCCGACGACCAGGGCGATTTGTTGCAGCAGTGTCATGATGAAAGCGGGCTCACACCCTCTCAGGGTTTGGTGCCGTCGAGTACGCCGCTGCTGGCCGCCGCGAGTTGGCGGTTGCTCCACGCCTCCCAGGCCATGCCGACAATCAGGGCGCCGATGATGGCCGCCACGAGATTGAGCCGCAGTGGAAGCCAGAACAGCAGCGCACTCAGCGCCGAGGCGACGACAATGACCGCAGCGATGGTCCGGTCCGCCAACAGCGACAGCACGATGCCCAGCAACGCTAGCGTGCCCGCAAAGGCCAGCCCCCAGGAGCCGGGAATGTGCTGTGCCATCAGGATGCCGAGGAGAGACGGAATCTGCCAGGCGACCCAGTTGGCCAGCGACACGCCAAGAAAGTAGTGCGCCTGCTGCGGGTCATTGGTGGGGTGCGGATGACGGCGGATCATCAGCACCTGATTGAGGTCTCCGATGAGATAGCCATAGACCAGTCGGCGCAATCGTGGAAGATGCTCAAAATAAGGCCGCATTTGCGCGCTGAAGACGACAAAACGCAAATTGACGCAAAACGCCGTGCCGAGAATCAGCCACAACGGCGCCCCGGCGGCAATCAAGGGCAGCACGGCCAGTTGCGCGCTGCCGGCAAACACGAACAGGCTGATGGCCACCGCCAGTTGCACGCTCAGGCCCGACTTGACCATGGCCACGCCAGTCACCAGTCCCCAGGCGACAATGCCCAGGGAGACGGCGCGCATGTCCCGCATGCCTTCCCGCAGCGCGGGTTGGGCAAACAGGGTTTGAAAGCGGGCGAGGGCGGGCATTGGATGGCGGACGGAAGGTTCTCATTTTGCGCCGCATCAAAACACGGCGGCAAGCGGCGTTTTTGCGCTGTGTGACAAAACGTGCACAGATTTTGGACGGCAAACGTCAGCGATTGGTGGGCACCACGACGCGGCGCAGCACGGGAGCGTGTTGCAGGGCGTTCAGCAAGGGCGCGATCTGTGGTGCAGACAGCCCCGCCTGCGCTGCCTGCACCGGAAACTGCTTTGCCAATCCCGGCGCATAGAGCCAGAACGAACTGGCGGTGTAGCGCGCCAGCGCCAGTGCCTGCTCCGGGTGGTTGAGACGGCTCAGCAGCAGAACACGGCGGATGAGCAGATTGGGGTCGCCGTAGGCGTGGCTGACGCGGTCGATCGCCGCTTGTTCGCGCAGCAACTCGGCGCGCGAATCGCTGGCGCGGATCTGAATGGCGCTGGCCTGCGCAAAACCGATCAGCGGACGGAAAAACAGATCGCTGCGCTGGGCCTGCCGGGTGGCCTGCGCGGCTTGCATGCGGTTGGCCGAGTACGCGGTGTTGGTGACGCTGTAGTCGTATCCGGCCTTGGCAACCAGCACAACCGCCAGAACGCCGACAAACAATGCAGCGGGACGGGGCAGCGAGAATGGGCGCGTCCAGGCGGCACCTGGCGCTTGTTCCTGCGTGTGCCGCGCACCAAAGCCGTCCATCCACCCCGCCAGAAACGCGAAGACCCAGAGAAAATACAGATACCACAGGGGATACTCGACCAGACTGTGCAGGCCAAGAAACGCCACGCCCATCCAGGCGGTCAGCGGCAGGGGGGTGGGGCCGTCTTGCGCCGTGCGGCCGAGCTGCATCCAGGCGCGAGCGGAGCGCCACAGCCAGGCGAGCGCCACCGCCAGAACGGGCAGCGTCCCCACAAGGCCGGTTTCGGCCAGCAATTGCAGAATGAGGTCGTGCGCGTTGTCGATATTGTCCAGCGGGAGCGGGTGCAGCGCGTGGTGAATGGCTGCGTGTTGCAGCCCCCAGCCGAGTTGCCCCCATCCGGCACCGAACCAGGGCAGATGTGCGAACACCTGCCAGGCGTTGCGCCAGATCAGTGCACGGGCGTTGACCGGCTGGTCGAGCTGGCGTGTGACTGCGTCGAGAAAGCTGATCCAGCCGAGGTGGTCGGCCTCACGCAGTGCCAGCCACCACAGCGCGTACAGCACGGGCACGGCCACCAGCGCGGCCCAGCGCGGGCTGCGCCAGGCGCCGCGCACGGCGATCAGCACCAGAATGGCGGCCACCACGGCCTGCACCATGCCCGTGCGCGAGCCGCACACCACCAGCGCCCAGCTCATGCCGATGACCGCGGCCCAAATGGCGCCGACCCGCATGCGCGGCGCCCACCAGGCCAGCCCTGCCAGCCCAAGGGCGACGGCGGTGGCGTAATGGTTGGGTTGACGCAGATTGCCGAACACCCGGCCCGTGGAGGGATAACTGATGATTTCGGAATACAGCGGAACGTGCGCAGCAAGCCAGGCGGCCAGCGACGGGATCTGCCACAGAGCGAACTGCACCAGGCCGAACGCCACCTGAATGAGCCCCTGCAGCAACAGCCCGGCAGCGGCCACATCCAGCCAGGGATGCACCGTGGCGCCTGCAACCGAGTCGCCGCGCCGCGCCGCGGCATTGCCCAGCCCGGCGATGAGCGCCGCACTCAACAGCACCGCCACGGTGATCGCCCCCTGACTGGCGTAGGCCAGTTGCCCGCTGACGGTTTGCAGAGCAACCACCGTGGCAACCACCGCAAACCCCAGCGCGGCCAGGCCGAATCGTGGGGTCAACCTGCTCCACGCCGCGGCGAAAAACACCACAGCCCACAGCGCCGCAGCCACCAGAGTGGTGCCCATTTTGGCGACCACGCCCGGGTCGAAGGGCCAGAGCAGCGGCAGTGACATGGCCAGGCCCAGCAGGCCGAGGGCGAATTGTTGTGAAAAGGGCAGGCCAGACGGGGTGGGCGGCGTGTGGCGCGAAGCGGGTGTGAAGGGCGGCATGGCGCGCATTATCCGTGCAGCGTCAAGGAGCCTGTCGGGCTTGAGGATCGCGGGCTGCAAAATGGCGATGAGGCGCCCTGCGACTCGACGCGACAGAGTCACTGCGGCAGGGTTTTGTCGATCCGTTTGTGCTGCGCATGCGCCTGTTCCAGTGCGCGCAACCGGGCGTCGATGATGGACGACTCGAAATAGTCTGCGCCCGGCGTGCGCTGCGCAATGCGCAACTGTTCGATGGCGGCGTCAAGCTTGCCTTGCAGGGCGTAGGCCTCGGCGGTGGCGCGGTGCTGCGCGGCAAATGCGCCGGTGGCGGCATCGGCGCGGGCGAGGTCTTGCCACAGCGTGATGTCTTGTGGATGCGCCACGGTTTGCTGTCGCAGAAAGTCGCGCGCCGCGGTTTTGTCGGTTTGTGCCAGCAGGCAGCGCGACAGCAGATGCAGCGCAGCGGTGGACTGCGGGAACTGGGTGTAGAGCGTGCGCGCGGCATCCAGCGCCTGCGCGGGCTGCGTGTTCAGCAGCAGTTCGGCCCGCAGCAAGTCCAGCGGCAATCGCTCGGCGGCTGGCGTGTGTCCTGCCGCGGGTTGCGCC
>JAFGXB010000310.1 GCA_016936875.1 Burkholderiaceae bacterium
GGAAACAGCAGATCCGTCGCAGAAATGACGCCGTTCTGGCAGAGGATGGTGGCGCGTTGCATCACGTTATCGAGTTCGCGCACATTGCCCGGCCAGCCGTGTGCCAGCAAAGCCTGCTGCGCGGCGCTGTCCAGCCGTGGCGTGGCGTGCAGGCCGAACTGCGTGGCATGCCGCGCCAGCATGGCGTGCGCCAGCGGCAGGATGTCGTCGCGGCGCTGGCGCAAAGCGGGAATCTGGATGGGGAACACGCTCAGCCGGTAGTACACGTCTTCGCGCAGCACGCCCTGCTTGACCGCCTGCTGCAGATCGCGGTTGCTGGTGGCGATCAGCCGCAGATCGAGCACCACGCGCTTGCGCCCGCCCAGACGCTCGATCTCGCGCTCTTGCAACACGCGCAGCAGCTTGGCCTGCAGCGCCGGGGCCATTTCCGTCACCTCGTCGAGCAGCAGAGTGCCGCCCTGCGCCTGCTCGAACTTGCCGGGGGCGGACTGGCTTGCCCCGGTAAACGCCCCCTTCTCGAAACCGAACAGCGTGGCTTCGAGCAGGGTTTCCGGGATGGCCGCGCAGTTGATGGCGATGAACGGCCCCGCCGCGCGCGGCGACTGGGCATGAACGAAGCGCGCCATGACCTCCTTGCCCACCCCGCTCTCACCCAGCAGCATGACGGTGACATCGGTCTGCGCCGCGCGGCGGGCGATCGTCAGAATGCCCTGCATCGCAGCCGATTCGGCCACCAACCCGCCAAGCTCTTTCTGTGGGGGCGGGGAGTTCACCACAGATACTGAGCGCCCCCAGGGTCGGCTCGCCGACCCGCCCCCCGCGGGGGGCAAGGAAACTTGGGGCGGCCCTGCGTTTCCTTGCGATGTCGGCGGCGCGGCAACTGCCGGTTTGGTGTTCGGCGCACGCAGCGCCGCCGCGCCGGGGACGAACTGGCGAATCTTGGACAGCGCCTCTTCCACGCCAAGTGGCGCGCTCAGATAGTCTGCCGCGCCGTTCTGCAGGGCGTGCACCGCAGCCTGCACCGAGCCGTTGCGGGCCACGATGAGCACCGGCAAACCGGGCCGCAAATCGTGCAGCCGGGCGAGCACAGCGGCCGCGTCGATTCCGGCACCGTCGCCATCGCAAAACACCAGATCCGGCGACCAACCCTGCTCCACCGCCTGCAGGGCCGTGTCCTGCGCGTCATGCCACTGCGCCACGCAGCCCGCAGCCAGCAGGCCGCTGCAAAGCGGCTGCCCACGCGCTGCGTCGTGGTCGATCAGCAGAATGCGCGGTGAAATCATGGGGAGTGGATGGCGGGCAAACAGCTTCGGCAAAAGGGAATAACAGCAAGTTAGCAAATCCAGGGCCTGCGTGGTGACGATTTTCCGACACCGCCGCACCAAGCAGGGCGTGGACAGCCCCTATTCGCGTGGCTCGGCGCCCAGGCCGTATTTGCGAATTTTTTCCACCAGCGTCGTGCGGCGCAGGCCCAGGTGTTGCGCGGCATGGGCAATCACATGGCGGCTGCGCGCCAGCGCCTGCTCGATCAGGCTGCGTTCGATCTGCTCCAGATACGCGCGCAAATCCAGGCCTTCCGGGGGCAGCACGGGCTGCAGCGCGGGCTCGGTCAGCGCCTCCATCAGCGCCTGCAAACCGTCTTGATCGTCTTCCTCGGCTGGAACGTGCGGCGCCGGTTCCGGCAAGGTCTGCCCGGTTGCGGCCTGCTCGCTTGCGCTGCGCAGCTTGGGCGGAAGATCCGCCAGCCGCACGATGGAGCCGGCGTGCAGGATGAGCAGGCGCTCCATCAGGTTTTGCAGCTCGCGCACATTGCCCGGCCAGCGGTAGCCGAGCAAGGCTTGCGGCACGCCGTCGCCCAGCCGCACCCGACCCAGCCCTTGCGACTCCAGACGCTGCAGGGTGTGCTCTGCCAGTTGCAGGATGTCGTCTCCGCGCTGGCGCAGCGGTGGCACCTGCAGCGGAAAGACGTGCAGGCGGTAGAACAAGTCTTCGCGGAAACGGCCCAGGCCGATCTGCTGCTCCAGGTCGCGGTGCGTGGCGGCCACGATGCGCGCCTGGGAGGCCAGCACCTCGCTGCTGCCCACACGCTCGAAGCTCTTTTCCTGCAACACCCGCAGAATCTTGACCTGGAGCGGCGGGCTCATTTCCGCGATTTCGTCGAGAAACAGCGTGCCCCGCCCCGCCAGCTCGAAGCGCCCTTTGCGCACGTTGATGGCGCCGGTGAAAGCGCCGCGCTCGTGGCCGAACAATTCGCTTTCCATTAGTTCGCCGGGAATCGCGCCGCAGTTCACCGCGACGAAAGGGCGCGCGGCGCGAGGCGACCAGGCATGCACGGCGCGGGCCACCAGCTCCTTGCCCGTACCGGATTCGCCCAGAACCAGCACCGTGCTGTCGGTCTGCGCGACGCGGCGGATCTGCTCGCGCAGGGCGCGCATCGGCGCGCTCTCGCCGAGCAGCAGATCGGCGCCGTCAGCGGTCAGGGAAGTGGGAGCGCGGTCGTCAAGCATGGCGACATTCTCGCAGCCCCGCAAACGCGGGGAGCATCAAGGCAACTTGCGCAAAATGCCTTCCGTGCCAGTCAACTTGTGCAGCGGCGCCCTGGCGGCGCGTGCGGCCTCGGCATTGCGATACGGGCCGACGTAAAACAGATGCAGTCCGCGCACCTCCCTGGGCGCCACGCAGACCTGCGTGTAGCCCGCACGATGCAGGCGCTGCGCGAGGCGGTCGATGCTGTTTTGTTTGCCAAAGGCGCCAAGCTGCACATACCAGCCACCCGCGCGGCAGACCTGCACCGTACCAACGTGCTGCGATTTGGCCGCAGCAGAACGGGAACCGGCCTGCGCCTCTTTTCTGACGGGCGTAGCGGCTTTGTGCTGTTGCGGCGGTTTGGCGGTGGGTTTGGCCGCAGATTCGGGCGCGGGTTCGGGTCTGGAGACGACCGCCGGGGCCACGGGCGGTGCGGCCGCAGGTGTGGCGACAGTCGGGCTGGACGCCTCGGTCGCTTTGGCCGCTTCGGAGGACACAACAGGCTGCGACACCGCCGCCACGGCTGTCGGCGCACTTGCCGCGGACAGCGCATCCATCGCCGCCGCGGCGGATCGCTCCTGCTGCGCCGTGCTCATGGCGGGCCGGGGCGTGGAGGCCACAGCCGCAGACGCCGCCCGCGTCAACAGGTTCGCCGCGCTGGACGCCGGATGGATCACGGTACTCGTGACGCCCTTCGCGGGCTGGCGCAGCCCCACCACGGCCCAGACGATGAGGCCGAGCAGGATCAGGATGCCGAGGGCGAGAATGCTGCGATTGAGCCAGCGCAGGCGGTTTTTCAGGGGTTGCAGGTCGTCGTTCAAGAGGGAGTTCCGTGGCTGGGCGACGTGGTGGCGGCCTCTGCACCGGGCTGCGCTGCGGGAGCTTCGGCAGGCACGATGGGCGTTTCATTCACGTTCGCATTGCTGAGGGGCGACACAATCACCACGCTCACGCGGCGGTTGGCCGCGCGGCCCTTGACGGTGTCATTGCTTGCGACCGGATGATATTGACCATACCCCGCAGCGACAAGCTGCTCGGGCTTCACCCCCTGGGCGATGAACATTTCCACCACAGACACCGCCCGCGCCGAAGACAGCGCCCAGTTGGAGCCGAATTGCGCCGTGCTGATCGGCCGGTCATCGGTGAAGCCGTTGACCTGAATGGGGTAGGCCACGCCTTGCAGCACCCCGGCGATCTGGTTGAGCAGATCCTGCGCCTGCGACGTGAGCTCGGCCTGCCCGGAGGCGAACAGCACCGTGTCGTGAATGTCGATCACCACGCCCAGCGGGGTCATGCGCACCCGCACGTCCCCCTTGCGGATGGCGCTGGCCAGCAGGGTCTGGATCTGCCTGGCCACGCCTTCCAGCGTTTTCTGCACTTCCTTGGCGCCCGGCCCGCCGCGGCCCGGCTGAACAACCTCGGGCTTTTGCTGCTTGGGAATGGGGGGCAGATCGATGGCCGAGGGCATGCTGTTGAACGGCTGTCCCACCTGCACCGGGTTGGGTGTGGTGGGCTGGCCGGTGAAGGCGGCCACCATGGTCTGCGACAGCACTTTGTACTTGCCTTCGTTCAACGAGGAAATGGAATACATCACCACGAAAAAAGCGAACAGCAGGGTGATGAAGTCGGCATACGACACCAGCCAGCGTTCGTGGTTTTCGTGTTCTTCGTGCGCTTTTTTGCGGGCCATGGGACGTTCAGCTGAAACGAGATATTCAAAGGCTGTTGCGCTGCCGCGCCACCTGACGGCGATGGTGGCGGAAAATCAGCCGGTCCAGATCGTTCTGCACCTGCTGATCGAGCGCATCGAGTTCCAGGGTGTGCCAGAACTGCCCGCGATCCGGCTGCAGTTCAGTGACCCGCCCCGGCAGCAGCAGCGGCAGGGCAATGCGATGACGCAGATAAATTCGCGCCCACAAACGGCGGCCAACCTCCAGAGGCTCTTCGCTGATCCAGCGCAGCTTGCGCGTCGACAGCGCGCAAGGCCGCTCGGGCGGCAGGCTGCCCAGCCCGCGCAGCGCGGTGCTGGCCATCAGCAACAGCAGATCGACCCGGCGCTCCAGGTTCTGGATGGGGTCGGAGCGGCCATGCTCGGCCTCGTGCGACACCGGGGGATCGTCGAGCATGAGCAAGGCGCGCAGCAAGGTGTTGTTGTCGGCCATGACTTCGGCCCGCGCCTGCGGCGGGTTCAGCTCGTCGGCCCAGTCCAGCGGAAACACGCCGTCGAGCTGCACCGTCGCCGCCGCGCCGTGCAGCGCCTCAGGGTGACTGGCAAAGAAGCGGGAATCAGGGAAATCAGCGGATTCGTTGGGCTGGGACATGACGTTCTCCTTGGCGCGCATTGTCCCATTGCAGCAAAAGCCGGGCCAGTCCGTGTTGCCACGGAGATGGGCTCAGACCGCAGCCTGCTCCAGCCCCTGCTTCCAGGAGTCGCGCAGCGCCGTGACCACCGTGCGGCAATCGTCAATGGCCTGCAGATCATCAAAAATATTCGCCTGCGCCAGACGGGCCAGCAGATAGGAGTAGACCCGTTCCAGACGCTCGCCCACGGGCTGCTCGGCAAGCTGAGGCCCGTCGGGCAACACGGCCAGCAGGTGCTCGACAAGCTGGTAGGCGCGCCCGAGCGATTGTCCCTTGAGCGGCAAATCCTTGCCGTCCGGGTGCCGCAGGGCGGTTTCGGCCCGGCGCAGATATTCCAGAATGCCGTCGAGCCCGAGGACATAGAGCTTGTCTGCGGGGATGCCCTGGCTTTCCACCTGACGGTAGGCGCGCATGGCAAAGGCTGCTGCACTCATCAAACTCTCCTGGTGTGGCGGCGATCAGCCGCCGGTCGAACTGGAACTGGAGCTACTGCTCGTCGGGTTGAAGAACGCCGTGAGGTACTGCCCCACCGACTGCAACTGCGCCACCTGGGTCTGCATGGCGTTGAACTGCTGCTGCAACAGCGCGGTTTGCGAGGCGGCACTGGTTTGCAGTTGCGTGATCTGCTGATTGATGCCCTTGATGGTGTTGTTCAGCCCGCTGGTCGCCGCAGACACAAACCCGCTCTGGGTATTGAGCGCCTGCGTCAGAATGGTGTTCATCTGCTGATAAAGCCCTTGGCTGACCGTGACCGAACCGAGGCTGCCGGTGGCCTGCCCGGTGATGTTGACCTGCAGCCCCAGCGCCTGGCCCGGCCCGGTGACGGTGAGTTGCTGCCCGGCACCGGTGCCCACCTGACCATTGATCGCGCCCACCACATCCGTGCCCTTGGCGCTCAGCAGCGTGGTGCCGATGCCGGTACTCCCGGCGGACGCCGCCTGCGTGGACACCACGGTGAAGTTTTGCGCGCTGCCGTAGTCGGCCGACTGGAATTGCAGACTGCCGTTGTTGTTGACCGCGGAAATATTGCTCAAGCCCTGCTGGCTCAGCGTGGCGTTGACGGTGGCGACGATGGCGTCGATGGTCGCGCCCGAGGCCAGTTGCACCGACACGCTGGTGGCGCCAGAGCCGATCACCAGGGTTTCCGCACTGGTGATGCCGCCGCTGGCGATGGGGCCGGACGCCATCACGCTGGCCTGCGTGGCGCCCGACGTGACGTTGACCGCATACGTCCCCGGCTGGGTGCTGTTGCCCGCGCCCACATACTGCACATTGGCATTGGTGGCCGAGCCCACCTGGCCGAACAGCCCCGCCACCGCGTTGTAATTGCTTTGCAGCGCGGTGCCGAGCTTGCCGCTGTCGAGTACCAGCGTGCCGTCCTGCGCCAGACTGACGCCCACCCCGCCCAGCGAGGTGTAGGCGCTGCCCGGTGCGGTGCCGATACCCTGCCCGCTGATGAGATTGAGCAACTGCGTGCGCAGGGTCTGAATGCCGGCATTGCCGATCAGCGGCCCACTCTGGCCGGACGATCCGCTGGAGGTCGAACCCCCGTTGAAAGCGGTGAGCTGGTTCAGCGTGCCCATCGTGGTGTTGAACGCGGTGACAAAACTTTGCACCGAGGTGACGAAAGCGCTGGTGTCGTTGGCCACGGTCAGCGTGGTGGAGCCGCTGGCCGTCAGCAGGTTCAGGCTCACGCCCGGAATCGCTCCGCTCACCGTATTGGTGGCGCTGGTCACGGCCAGACCGTTGATGCTCACCGAGGCGTTTTGCGCCGTCTGGCTCTCGGTCATGCCGCCCGACGCGCTGGCGCTGTAACTCAGCGAGCCCAGCGAGCCGGTCGCCCCGCTGGTGCTCACGGTGAAAGCATTGGCCGCGCCAGTGTTGTTGCCCGTCAGGGTGAGACGATAGCCCGTGCCGTCGTAAATGACCGCGGCATTCACCCCGCTGTTGGACTGGTTGATCGCCGCAGCCACGCCATTGAGCGAATTGTTGCTGCTGTCAACCGAGATATTGGTGACCGACCCGCTGCCCACCTGGATTTGCAGTGTGCCCGTGCCCACAGCCGTGTTGGTGGCCGAGGCGAAGTCGCCCGAATAGACGCTCTGCGTCTGCGCCAGCACGATATTGCTCAGCGAATAGGTTCCCAGTGGCGCATTGGCGCTGGCCGTACCCGACACCGCGCTGGAATTGCTCAGATTGACCGTGCGATTGTTCAGGCTGGTGACGTTTTGCAGACCCGCCACGGTGGATTGCAGGCCAGACAGACTGCTCTGCACAGAACCCCAGGCACTGAGCGTGGACTGGTAAGACTGCTGCTGATTCTGCAGCAGGGTAATGGGCTGTTGATACGCCGCCGACAGCGACGTGATCAACGATTGCACATTGATTCCGCTCACCAACCCCGAAATGGACACCGACGACATACTGGACTCCGAACGCTTGACCGCTGTTGAACTTAACGACACACCCGCCCCGAACTGTAGGGGAGGCGTCTGCCGAACCGTAAAACCTTGCTCAACAATCCTCTTCTGTTCTGCTTCAGGCCTTTTCCTGCAGCAAACTGCCCGGTGCCATGGGTTGTTGGTCAGCGCCCTGCGCCGCCACCTTCACCACCTGCTCAGACGGCACGTAGTAGCGCACGAACACCTGTTGTGTCTGCTTGTCTTTCAGTTCCACCAGTAATTGCCCCGGATGGCCACCGCTCGGGTCGAGCCCGGCGGTCAGTGCCACCGAAGGCGCTTGCTGGCTGACCTGCTTTTGCAAAGTCTCTGCCGCCTGCGACAAAGTGGCGGGTGGCACTCTGGGCTGAGGAGCGGGCAAAGCGGCTGCGGCCGAGGCCGCCCCCGGCAAGGCTTGCGGCGCTGCCGCGCCAGCGCCAGGCGCGGCAACCGCGCCGACGGTTCTCGGAGTCTGCGTCTGCACCTTGCCCAGAGCAGACAGCCACACTGCATTTTGAACGTCCATGATGCCTCCATTCAGGCAGATGAAACCCAAAACAAACCGCACAAAGCAGATGGCAAAACCCCCGGGACACCTGACGGCGGCCCGGGGAAACCCTCTGGAGAAACAATCAGCCGTGCTTACGGCAGCAGCTTGAGATAGCTCTGTTGCAGCGAGTTCGCCGTAGCCAGGGTGGAGATGCCCGCTTGCTGCAGGATCTGGTACTTGGACAGTTGCGTGGTCGCCTGGGCGATATTGGCATCCTGCACCACAGACTGCGCCGCCTGCAGATTGGTCGCCGTGGTCTGCACGTTCTGCACCGAAGCCTGAATCCGGTTCTGGATCGCACCGAGAGAGCCGCCTTGCTGGTTCAGGGCGTTGATGGCGCTATCGATGATGGAGATTGCCTGATTGGAGCCTTCCACCGTGGAGACATTGACCGTCGAAGCCGCTTGCAGCGAGCTGATGCTGGACAAACCAATATTCGCGCCGCCCGACAGGGAATAACCTTGGGTGGATTGCAGTTGTACAAAACCCTGAACCAAAGCGGTTCCGGCTCCGCTGGTAATGGCTGTCGCAGTAC
>JAFGXB010000311.1 GCA_016936875.1 Burkholderiaceae bacterium
CCCAGCAGACCAACCCCGAGAATGGCCAGGCGCTCGAACTGCACGGGGGCGTCGTCTCCATCTGCACCGATGACTGTATCCATGCCGTCAGCTCCCGGCATAGTGCGCGCGCAGCGCCGCAATGCACGCGGCGTTTTCTGCCTCCGTTCCGATGGAAATGCGCAGCCACTGCGGCAAGCCGTAGTTGTCCACCGGGCGGGCGATGACGCCGCGCTGCAGGAGCGCCAGGTTGACCCGCGCCCCGGCACCGTCGTCCTGGCCAACTCTCACCAGAATGAAGTTGCCCTGCGACGGGATGTAGCGCAGCCCGAGCGCGTCAAACGCTGCGGCAAGCTGCGCGTGCCCTGCGCGATTGACGCTGTAGGCCTGGTCGATGAAGCCCTGATCGTCCAGTGCCGCCAACGCCGCCGCCTGTCCGAGCGTGCTGGTGTTGAAGGCTGAACGCACGCGGTTGAGCACATCGGTGAGCGGCGGCTGCGACACGCCATAGCCCATGCGCAGGCCGGCAAGACCGTAGGCCTTGGAGAAGGTGCGCGAGACGATGAGGTTGGGGAATTTGCGCACCCAGTCCATGCTGTCATAGCGCAGTTCCGGCTGGATGTATTCCACATAGGCTTCATCGAGCACCACGGCGATGCGCGGCGGGACTTGCCGCAAAAACGCAAGCAGCGCGTCAGCCGTCAGGAAAGTGCCCGTGGGGTTGTTCGGATTGGCAACAAAAATCAGCTTGGTCTGCGGGGTGATGGCGGCCAGCATGGCCGGCAAATCATGGCCGAAGTCGCGGTCTGGCACAACCTGATGGGCCGCGCCCACGCCTTGCACCGCCTGGGTGTAGACGATGAAGCTGTAGCGTGAATACATACCGGCATCGGCGTCGGTCAGCAGCGCGCGGGCGGCCATTTCCAGCAAGTCGCTTGAGCCGTGGCCGAGCGTGATCCAGGCGGCGGGCACGCCGCATTTTTGCGCCAGCGCCTGTTTGAGCGCATACCCATCGTTGTCGGGGTAGCGGGTGCTGTCATTCATGGCCGCCATCAGGGCATCACGCGCCCTGGACGACATGCCCAAGGGATTCTCGTTCGAGGCCAGCTTGACGATGCGCTCAGGCTGCAGACCAAACTGGCGAGCCACCTCGGCAATCGGTTTGCCGCCGACGTAAGGCGAGATCGACTGCACATAATCGGTCCCCCAGCGGGCTTGCTTGGCGTTGTTCTCTTGCATGATTCCGGCTTCCAGATGTGCGCTGCGTGCGCTCAGAGAGTGCAATCAGAGATCGCGGGATTTTTTATCAATGGGGTAGGAGCCAAGGCATTTATACATGGCGCAGACCGATTGCAGTTCGCGCAGTGCGGCGGCCACCGCAGGCTCATCCTGATGGCCTTCGACGTCGATGTAAAAAGCATATTCCCAGTCACCCGACTTCGCTGGCCGCGATTCGAACCGGCTCATGCTCACGCCGTGTTCCGCCAGCGGCTTGAGCAAGTCATACACCGCGCCGGCGCGGTTGGGCACGGACAGGATGAGACTGGTGCGATCAGCGCCCGTCGGCTCTGGCTGGGCCGCGCCGAGGACGACAAAGCGCGTGGTGTTCTGCGCCTCGTCCTGAATGGCGCGCGCCGCAATGTGCAGTCCGTAGAGCACCGCGGTCGCCTCGGCGGCGATGCCGGCGATGGTGGCGTCTTGCGCAGCCAGCCGCGCGCCCTCCGCATTGCTCGATACCGGCCGAATCTCGACGCCCGGCAGGTGCACGCGCAACCATCCGGCGCATTGCGCCAGCGCCTGCGGATGCGCTGCAACGGTCTGCAGGCCCTGCAGATCGGGCGTTTGTCGCATGAGGAAATGCCGCACCGGCAGGCTGACTTCGCCGCACAGATGGACGGGATGCGCAAGCAGCAGATCCATGCTGCGCGCCACCGCGCCCTCGGTGCTATTTTCTACCGGCACGATGGCAAATTCGCTCTCGCCGCTCAGATAGCTGCGAAAGACATCATCGATCGTGGCGCACGGAAATCCTTGCGCACTGGCGCCGAAAAACCGCCGTGCGGCCTGCTCGCTGAATGTTCCCGCAGGGCCGAGAAACGCCACGCGCTGCGGCGCTTCCAGCGCACGACAGGCGGACATGACTTCACGCCAGATAGCGCTCACGCCCGCATTGCGCAGCGGGCCGGCATTGTGCTCATGCAGCTTCTCGATCACCTGGCGTTCGCGCTCGGGGCGGAACACAGGCATGTTCAGGCGCTGCTTGATGTGACCGATCTGCTGCGCGGCTTCTGCACGCCGGTTCAGCAAGGCCAGAATCTGCTTGTCGAGTGCGTCGATCTGGTCACGCCAGGGGCTCAGGTCATCTTGGGAGTCGTGGCTCATCGGGATTCAGCCGTACTGTTTCTCAAAGTCTTGCAGATAGTTCACCAAAGCCTGCACTCCGTCGAGCGGCATGGCGTTGTAAATCGAGGCGCGCATACCGCCTACCGATTTGTGCCCCTTGAGTTGCAACAGCCCTGCGGCATCAGCCCCTTGCAGAAAGGCGGCGTTCAAATCGGTATCGCGCAGGTGAAACGGCACATTCATGCGGGAGCGGCACTCTCGCGCCACTCGGGTTTCATAGAGCTGCGATGCGTCGAGCGCCTCATAGAGCAAATGCGCCTTGGCGATATTGCGCGCCTCCACCGCGGCCAGACCGGTCAACCCGTCGAAGCGCTGGCGTTTGATCCATTGCAGCACCAGACCGGCGATGTAAATCGCATAGGTGGGCGGCGTGTTGAACATGGAGTGGTTGGCTGCCACCACGGCGTAATCGAAGGCGCTGGGGCAATGCGGCATGGCGTGGCCCAGCATGTCGCGGCGAATGATGACCAGCGTCAGTCCGGCCGGGCCGATGTTCTTCTGCGCGCCGCCGTAGATGCAGGCATAGCGCGCCACGTCCACATGCCGTGACAGCAGATGCGAGGACATATCCACCACCAGTGGCACGCCGTGGCTGTCGGGCACAAAGTGGAACTCCACGCCGTCGATGGTTTCGTTGGTGCAGACGTGCAGATATTGCGCGTCGGGGCGGATGCTCCAGGCGGCGTTGTCGGGAATGCTGCCGTAGCCCTGTTCGTCGTGGGCACTGGCGCTGAGGTGAACGTCGCAATACTTGCGCGCCTCCTGTTGGCTTTTCTGCGACCAGCTTCCCGTCACCACATAGTCGGCCTTGGTGCCGCGCGAGAGGTTGAGCGGAATGATGGCGTTTTCTGCAATGGCCCCGCCCTGCATGAACAACACGGCGTAGTCGTCCGGGATCTGCAGCAACTCACGCAAATCGGCCTCGGCCTGCGCGATGATGGCTTCGAACTGCGGGCCGCGATGGCTCATTTCCATCACGCTCATGCCGCAGCCGCGCCAGTCGAGCATCTCGGCAGCGGCCTGCTGCAGCACCTCTTCAGGAATGGCCGCGGGCCCGGCGGAAAAGTTGTAGGGACGTTGCATCGTCATCCGCGCTCATTCAGTCGGCGTGTCAGTTGCCGCGTCAGTTGCCGCATCAGCCTCGGGCGGCACGTCGCCGTCTTCCGTCTCGGCTTCCACCACCGGCTGGACCTGGATGAGTTGCGCCTTGGCGTCCAGCGCGATCAGCGTCACGCCTTGCGTGGCGCGGCCCATTTCACGGATTTCCTCCACGCGGGTGCGCACCAGCACGCCGGTGTCGGTGATCAGCATGATCTCATCGCTGGTCCGCACCAGACAGGCCGCAACGACCTTGCCATTGCGCTCCGACGTCTGAATGGCAATCATGCCCTTGGTGCCACGGCCATGACGGGTGTATTCCGTGATGGACGTGCGCTTGCCGTAGCCGTTTTCTGTGGCGGTGAGCACGCTCTGCGTCTCGTCTTCCGCCACCAGCAGGGCGATGACGGTTTGATCGGCTTCGAGCTGCATGCCAC
>JAFGXB010000312.1 GCA_016936875.1 Burkholderiaceae bacterium
ATCGCAGGGCCGAGAACGGCTTGCACGTCCGCCGCGCCGCATCCTGCGCGTGCGCACACTGTGTGCAAGCTGGCTTCCAGCACGCCGCCCGCCAAACCACGCCAGCCCGCGTGTGCCGCGGCAACGGCCTTGCCGCCGGGTGCGGCGAACAGCACGGGCAGGCAATCGGCAACCAGCACCGTGGCGGCAACCCCGCGCCGGGTGGTGCATGCCGCATCGGCGATGGGCTCCGGCTGACCGGATTCAAACGGGTCGAGATCGGCAACCACCACGCCGTGCACCTGCTGCAGATAACGCGGCTGTGCGCCGTTGAGCGCCTGCTGCAGCAGGAGACGGTTCTGCGCGACAGCGGTCGGCGCGTCTCCCACATGGCTGCCCAAATTCATACCAGCTCCCGTGCGGTTGCGCGCGCAACTGTAGGCCCCGGAACTCACTCCGCCGACACAGCTGGTGAACATCGCATGCACATGCGGATTGCCCGGCCAGACCACCCGCACCCAAGGCGCACCGCTGGTCGCAGGCGCAAGGGCCGCCGGGAAAAAATCCTGAAAAGTCGGTGTGTTTTGCATGAACCCAGACTGTAAGTGACAGGACAGGCCCGCAGACCAATGGGCCGAAACGCAGGGAAAATCCGGAGGTAAGTCCTTGCCGTAGCGATTGAAGAGAATCAATTTATAGTGCAGGCGAAGCGCCACACACACTCCCCGGAGTTTTTTCGATACGCCTCATGAAACTATCGGTCATCATTCCCGCCCACCGGGCTCACGCCTTCATTGGTGATGCGCTCGACTCAATCGCAGCGCAGCGGCTCCCGCCTGGCGCCTCGCTTGAAGTCATTGTGGTCTCCGATGACGGCACCGACTACACCGCACATTTCACGCCGCGCCGACAGCAGGCCATGCAGTGCCTTGCCGCTGCAACGGGACGTGTAGCGGCCGGGGCATCCGCGGCGCGAAACGTCGGGATGCGACTGGCCAGTGGCACGTTTTTCTCCTTCCTCGATGCCGATGACGTCTGGCTGCCTGAACGCGCGGCAACGCTGCTCCCCCTTGCAGCTACGCACGGGGCCGCCGTCTGCACCATGGCAATCACCTCTTTCGGCACGCACGCGCAAGGAGGCGAAGCCGTGGTGTCCGCGCAGGGCCGATTGACCCCCGAAGAGTTTTTGCAGATCGATGGCGGAATCTGTCCTGTTTACCGGCGCGACTGCATCACACAGGCCTGGGACGAAGACCTCGATTTTGCCGAGGATGTGCTGTTCAACCATGCCGCCGTGCGCAATGCCGACGGCTTGTATGTGCACCCCGCACCGCTGATGCAATACCGTATCCGCCAGAATTCCGCTTCTCATCAGATGCCCAGAGCCAGCCATCGCGCGGAAAAAGCTTACGCCCGGATGCTGTCGCGCCTGTCCGGCACGTCGGCGAACGAAAACGCCGTGCTCGCCGCCTGTCTGCAGCGCAAGCGGCGTCTGAATGCGGCGTATTTGCAGGCCTGGACACAAAATCCCACGCTGCACTTCGAACAATTCGTCCGTCAGACTGCTGCGGCCTGACAGCGCAGCTGCGCTTCACCAGCGTCGCGGGTCGATTTCTTGTGGAGCGCCGCCGCATTCTTCCCAGAAACCGGCGATGTCGTCAGGAATGGGAGCGGTGCAGTCCAGCGGTTTGTCGCTACAGGGGTGGAGAAACCCGAGCCGCGCCGCATGCAGTGCCTGTCGCTGCAAGGACAGATCGGGTCGGGCGCGCCCGCCGTAGACCGGATCGGCCACCAGTTCCAGCTTGGCAAACTGCAGATGCACGCGAATCTGGTGTGTGCGTCCGCTGTGGAGCTTGCAACGCAGCGCAGTGAGAGGCCCCCACGGGGTATCGAGCGCGGCCAGCGGCGTGAAATCGGTGCGCGCGGGCTTGCCGCCCTGCACCACCGCCATGCGCAGGCGGTCGCGCGGGTGGCGGGCAATCGGCGCGTCCACGTTGAACATCCGCTCGACCGGCCCCCAGACCAGCGCCAGGTATTGACGGTGAATGGTGCGTGCCTGCAGCCTGCGCACCAGTTCGGTCTGCGCTTCCAGGGTGCGTGCGGTGACCATCAGGCCGCTGGTGTCCTTGTCCAGGCGGTGAACGATGCCGGCGCGCGGCAGCCGGGCCGTCTCGGGGTAGCGCGCCAGCAGGCCGTTGAGCAAGGTTCCGCTCCAGTTGCCCGCTGCCGGATGCACCACCAGCCCGGCCGGCTTGTTGAGCACGGCAAGCGACGGATCTTCAAAGAGCACATCCAGCGGCAACTCTTCGGGAGCGAAGGCGGTGTCTTCCGGCAGGGCGGGCACGGCAACGCGCAGCAGCGCGCCCGTGCGCGCCTTGTCGCGCACCCCGGCGGTCTGCTCGCCCATACGCACCAGTCCCGCGTCGCACCATTGCTGCAGGCGGCTGCGGGAGTACTGCGGGAACAGCGCCGCCAGCACCTTGTCCAGCCGCTGCCCCGCCTCTGTCTCGGGAACGATGGCTTCGAGTACGGACACATCGGCGCTGGCGCCGTCTTCGTCGAGGTCGGCGAGATCGCTGTCCGTCACGCGCTGGGGGGCGGGAGAAGAAAGGTTGGTCATGGAGACGGAGTGCGGGGGCTCCCTATAATCCGCAGGCTTTACACCACCCTGGGTCATTGCTATGCGTGTTGCGTTGTACCGTCTCTGGACGCGGCGATTGTTGGGTGCCGCCGCTGCGGCCTTGTTTCTCGGCCTCGCGGGCTGCGCTTCCACGCCCGCAAAAGATGAAACCCTGGGCTGGTCGTCGGCCAAATTGTATGCAGAGGCCAAGGACGAGATGAACAGCGGCAACACCGACAAGGCGGTGAAGCTGTATGAGAAGCTCGAATCCCGCTACCCCTACGGCTTGATGGCACAGCAGGCATTGATCGAAATTGCCTACGGCAACTATAAACAGGGCGAACGCGCACAGGGGCTGGCAGCCACTGACCGTTTTCTCAAGCTCTACCCCAACAATCCCTACACCGACTATGTGCTCTACCTCAAGGGGCTGATCAACTTCAACACCGATCAGGGCTGGTTCTCCTTCCTGTCGGACCAGAAGCTGTATGAGCGCGATCAGGCGGCGGCCAAGCAGTCTTTCGAGGCGTTCAAGGAACTTGTCACCCGTTTTCCGCAGAGCAAATACGCCCCGGACGCACGTCAGCGCATGGTCTACATCGTCAACTCGCTGGCAGAGTACGAAACCCATGTCGCCTTGTTCTATTACCGCCGGGGTGCGTATGTGGCGGCGGCAGACCGCGCGCAGCGCGCGGTTGATCACTACCAGAATGCGCCGTCGAACCAGCTTGCGCTGGCCGTTCTGGTGCATGCTTACGGCAAACTCGGCATGACCCAGTTGCGCGACGACGCCGAGCGCGTGCTCAAGCTCAACTACCCGCAGAGCGCGTATCTCACCGAAGGTCTGCCCAGCCGGGACGATCCGTTCTGGAAGCTCTGGTAAGCCGCAAGTGTTTCTGCCCCCCTCGGGGGGCCTGACCGCGCAGCGCCAGGTCTGGGGAGCTCAGCGCGCCTGCTTCAAAAACGACTGTGCTTCTTCGGCGTGCGTCACCCGGGAGAACGGCGGCAGGCTGGCAAGCAGTTGCCGTCCCCACCCCGTCGCGGTCAGGCGGCGGTCGCACACCACCAGCACGCCGTGGTCGGTTTCGGTGCGAATCAGCCGTCCGGCACCCTGCTGCAATGACAGCGCGGCTTGCGGCATGCTGTAGTCCGTGAAGCCGCTGCGGCCTTCGGCCTCGATTTGCTTGAGACGCGCGGCGGTGAGCGGGTCGTCTGGCGGTGCGAACGGCAGCTTGTCGATGATCACCAGCGTCAGCCGCTCTCCGGGCAAATCCACACCCTCCCAAAAACTCTGACTGCCCACCAGCACCGCCTGCGCGGTGGCCGCAAAGCGCGCGAGCAAGGCCGGCTTGGACTCGTCGAACTGTTCGAGCACGGCCCGGCCGGGCAACAATTGCCGCAGGGTTTGCGCAATGATCTTGGCGGCGCGCAGGGTGGTGGTGAGCACGAAGGTGCCCCCGGCATTGCCCGTGGCAAGTTGGGCCGCCAACGCGCCGACGGCTTCGGAATGTCCAGGCTGATTAGGCAGCGGCAGGTCTTGCGGCACCAGCAAGCGGGCCTGCGCGGCGTAATCAAACGGGCTGGTGACGCGTAATTCGCGGCAGCGCGGCGCCACGCCCTGCTCCACCGGCGCACAGCCGCCATGCTCCGGCGTCAGGCCGAGGGCGGTGCGCGCATGACGGAAATTCCCGCCGACGCTCAGTGTGGCCGAGGTGAAAATCCAGGCTTGGCTGCGCTGCGCCAGCAAGGCGGCAAACGCTCCGGCGATAGACAGCGGCGCGGATTGCAGCCGCAGATGCGCACTGCCGACATCGGCCCAGCGCACTTGCGGCGCGGCGCCCTCCTCGCTTTCGGTGAGCGGGCTCTGCCAGTTGCCGAACGCCTGCTGCAACGCGGTGCAACGCGTCATCAGCCGCTCGAATTCAGGTGCCGCTTCTTCGTGCGCCGACAGCACGGCGGCGGTGTGGGCCAGTTGCGCCTGGAGGTCGTGCAGGGCCACGTCCCAACCGGGCAGGTCGATCATCTGCAACTGGCTCAGACGGCCCGGCGCCTGCGGCGCGACCAGGCGCAGATCGCGAGCGGCACGTTCCAGCGCGCCGCTCAGGGTCTGCCAATCGGCCAGTCCTTTGGCATGCTGCAAGCCCCCCGCCAGCACATCGCGGCTGAGGTCAACCACTTGCACCGTGCCGCAGCGTGCACCGAGAAACTGCACACCAATCTCGGCAAGCTGATGCGCCTCATCCAGAATGAGGGTGTCGGCCGTGGGCAGCAGCTCGGCCACGCCTTCGCCGCGCAGCGCCAGATCGGCAAAGAACAAATGGTGGTTTATGATGACCACGTCTGACGCCATGGCCTCGCGCCGCGCCTTCATCACAAAGCAGGCCTTGTAGTCGGGACAGTCTGCGCCCAGGCAGTTGTCTGTCGTGGAGGTGACCAGGAAATTGAGCGCGGAGTTTTCCTCCAGCCCAGACAGCGCGGACAGATCGCCGCGCGCATCGCTCTTGGCGAACTGCACGATGCGGCGCAACTGCGTATGCGCATGGCGGCCATGCACCCATTCCGCCGCGCGCTGCAGACGGTAGAGACAAACGTAATTGGAGCGCCCCTTGAGCACGCAACTGCTGACCGCCGCGCCCAGCGCGCGGCGCGCGGCCGGCAGGTCTTTGGTGTAGAGCTGATCCTGCAGATTGCGCGTGGCCGTGGACATGATCACCCGCCCGCCATGCAACAGCGCGGGAACGAGGTAGGCCAGCGTCTTGCCGGTGCCCGTGCCCGCCTCGGCCAGGAGGATGGCGCGGTCGCTGATGGCTCCCGCCACGGCCAGCGCCAGCTCGCGCTGCCCTTCGCGCACCGACCACTGCGGCAGCTCGGCCTGCAACGGGCTGCCCGGAGAAAACAGCGCGTCACAATGTTCGGCCAGCGCCGCGCCTGGCTCTGGCGTTTGCGCGGGATCAGCGTGCATGCGGAGATACGCCTGAGCGCGGATCTCCGCGCCGCCTAGAATCTGCCGTCTGCATTTGCTCGTTCATCCGCACTTTCTGCTTTGAGTCCTTGCCAAGTCTGACACGCTGACCGCGCCCCTGGCGAACCGCCGATTCTATGGACCCCACTGATCCCTATCCGCCGTCCCGCCTGCCGCCGCTGCCCAAGCCCGTGCAGCACCAGGCCGGCACGCGCTGGCGGCTGAACGCAGCGAGCGGGCTGCACAAGGGCGATCGCCCTTATCAGCAGGACCAGTTGCGGGTAATCGCACATCCGCGCGTGCCGGGCTGCGTGCTCGCGGTCATTGCCGACGGCATGGGCGGCAAAAGCGGGGGACGCAAGGCGGCGGATCAGGTCATCCTCACCGCACAGCAACTCTTCGAGCGCTATCACCCCGACAGCGATGACCCGCACGCCCTGCTGCGGCAGATCGTGCAGGAGAGTCACTGCATGATCCGCCTCACCGCACTGTCCACCGAGCAGGAGCCGCACTCCACGGCGGTCTGCGCGCTGTTTCACGCCGATGAGGGCCGCTGTTACTGGTCGCATGTGGGCGATAGCCGCCTCTACATCTTCCGCGACGGCCACCTGTTGCTGCGCACCAAGGACGACTCCTATGTGCAAACATTGGTGGACAAGGGCGAGCTCACCGAGGCCAAGGCGCGCAACCATCCGATGAGCAATGTGCTCACCTGCAGCCTGGGCATGTCGGATCTGCCCGCAAAAACCGTGGAAGAAAGCGCACTGGCTCCTGGCGACGTGCTCATGCTGTGCAGTGACGGCGTGTGGCACTACTTCACCGACCAGGATCTGGAAATCGCCACCTCCAAGCTGCAGGCGCGCGAGTGCTGCCAATACCTCATCGACAAGGCCCGCACCCGGGCTGGTGGCCGCGGCGACAACCTGTCGATCATCATCATCGACCTGGTGCGCCTGCCGCCGCCCGGCGCTTAACCCTTGGGGCCACTGGCCGCTGTTCGCGTTATTTCTGCCTCCGCCACGTCGGCTGGCGTTTGTCGATGAAGGCTTGCACGCCCTCCTGCGCGCAGTCGTCGAGCAGATTGCAGGTCATGGTCTGCGCCGCGAGCTGGTAGGCCGCGTCGATTCCGGTTTCAGCCTGTCGGTAAAACAGCGACTTGCCCAACCGCACCGCCGCGGCCGGTTTGTCGAGAATGCTGGAAACCAGTTTGTCCACCTCCGCCTCCAGCAGGTCCGGCGCCGCCACGCGGTTGATCAGGCCGCGTTGCTGCGCGGTGGCGGCGTCGATGAACTCGCCGGTCAGCAGCATTTCCATGGCCTGCTTGCGCGGCACATTGCGCGACAGCGCGACGCCGGGCGTGGAGCAAAACAAACCGTAGTTCACGCCGGAGACGGCAAACCGCGCATCCTGCGCGGCCACCGCCAGATCGCAACTCGCCACCAACTGACAGCCTGCCGCAGTGGCAATGCCATGCACCTGCGCAATGACGGGCTGCGGCAGGCGCATCAGCCCGGTCATCACCTTGCCACAACGGGCAAACAGCGCCTGAATCTCTTCCTGCGCGGACCGGGCGCGCAATTCCTTCAGATCATGCCCGGCGCAGAACGCGCGCCCCGCGCCGCGCACGATGACCACGCGCGCCGTGTCATCGTGCATCAGCGTGTCGATCTGTTGCTGCAGCGCCGCCAGCAGCGCATCCGACAAGGCATTGAAGGCCTGCGGTCGGTTGAGCGTCAGCCAGACCACGCCGCGCGAGTCGGTTTCGCGCAGCAGCACGTCCGGCTGGGTTGATGCGTTTTCCATCTTGGGTCTCCTTGAATGAGCCCCCATCTTGCCATCGCGCTATCTCGGAGGGCAAGTCTGTCCTGCGCAGTGCAAAAATCCATCAAGCTCGGCGATGCGATTGCGGATTTTGTCCGACAGGCAGGTGTCCTGCCGAATCTGCCATTGCGGCCCTCCCCGATCGGGCGGGCCGTTGCGGAACAGGCAGTCCGCATTCGCCCATCGCCGCCACAGATTTTGCGCATGATCCAGACGTCGTTCGGTGTAAGTGCCCATGACCTTCTGCATCTCCTGCCGGTACAGGTGATTCATGCGGGCATTGAGCGCGTGGCGGGTTTGGGCCGCACACGCCGCGCTGCCGGGCTGCGATAGACAGATCGGCGGCGACAGGTTTGGTGGCACCGCGGCCTGCGCCCATCCGAGCCCGCCACAAGCCAGGCAAACCACACACCACATCGCACGCCACCGCATCGTTTTTCTCCACCGAAAACACAGATGGAGCTGTGGCGCGCGCCACCGTTCCCCAGGGTTTCAATCGGTCACAACGCGGCCTGGTAATAGCGGTTTTGTGGATGCCGCACCTGGGCAAAGAAATCCCAGCGTTCGGCCAGCATGCCCAGCAGATTGCTTGCCAGTGCCAGCGGCCAGCCAATCTCGCGCAGTGTCGGCGGCGTGAGCAACACGAGGAGCAGCGGCAGGACAAACCCCAGCAGCACAAAGCTCCAGCGCATACCAGCCACCCACGCCGCGCTGCGGCCGTGAAAAAACTCCCGTGTGTTGAATGCGCCCGCAGTGAAACCCTTGGAGGTCTGGCGAATGACAGGACTTGCCACGCCAATGGCCGTTTGCATGGACCCTGCAGGAACGAGGCCGCGCAGCCGAAGCAATGCAGCCAGACGGCCGAGCAAGGCGGCCCCGAGCAAGGCGGCGGCAGCGCGGCCATACTGCGGCGCATGCGGCGTGAGCCGCCAAAGCGCCAGACAAGCCGCGAGCAGACAGCCGCTGGCCAGGCCCATCAGCAGGAAATTCAGCACGGTGAGCGGCGTGGCCCATTCGCGCAAAAACCGCACACCGGCATAGATCATGGCGGTGCACACCCAAAGCGCCAGTGCGGCGGCAATGAGCAGCGCGGCCAGCACGCCTGGCCAGCGTTGCAGGCTCAGCAGCGCCACCAAGCCGCATGCGGCGACACCAAGGAAGGCGGGCAAGGCGATGACTTCGCGCGACAGCCAGGAGGTACGCCACATGGCGGCCGCGCGCCAGGCGCGCTCGGGCCGCCCGAGGTGGGCGAACGACGCGCCCAGACCAATGACACCGAGGCCCAGAATGATCCACAGACTCAAGCGCCAGAACTCCAGCCAGGACGCCTGCGGAGCAGCGCCCCACAACGCGGGCAGTGCCACGACCACCGCCAGACCTTGCGCGCACCCCACCAGCGTGGTGAGGACCAAGACAGAAAATGCTGGGCGCATGGCTTACTCCGCAACCGTGTGCGCCGCGGCGCCGCGTGGCTTGCCGGTGATGGCGCCGAACAGTCTGGCGAACAGGCCGTGCGCCTCGGCTTCCACCGCCTGCGCGCGCCGCGCTGCTTCGGCCTGCTGCGTGTTGAACCGCACGGCTTGGTGTTCTGCGCTGGCGGGCTCGACAACCGGCTGCATGCCGCCCTGCGGCACCTGGCGCGGGAGGTATTGATTGGCGGGCCGTGTGCCAAGCTCCGGCATCAGCGCATAGCCGCCGCGCTCACGGATGGCACGCGATACCTCCGATTCGGGGTCGTGCACGTCGCCGAACAGCCGGGCATTGGTTGGGCAGGCGTTGACGCAGGCCGGGCGGCGCTGGGCCTGGGGAATGGTTTCGTCGTAGATGCGGTCGACGCACAGTGTGCATTTGGTCATCACGCCGCGATCTTCGTCGTACTCGCGTGCGCCGTAGGGACAGGCCCAGGAGCAGTATTTGCAGCCGATGCATTTATCGCTGTCAACGAGAACGATGCCGTCCTCCTTGCGTTTGTATGAGGCGCCAGTGGGGCAAACCGGCACGCACGGCGGCTCCTCGCAGTGCAGGCAACTCTTGGGGAAATGCACCGTCTGGGTCTGGGGGAATTGCCCGACTTCATAGGTTTGCACCCGGTTGAAAAACACGCCCAGCGGATCTTCGCCGTAGGGGGCGTGGTCGCTGAGATGGCCAGCCGCGCCCGAGGTGTTCCACTGCTTGCACGAGGTGACGCAGGCATGACAGCCCACGCAGACATTGAGATCGATGACCAGGGCGAGTTGGGTCATGGCTGTTTTCCTTTGTGTTGGGAACGCCCCGCGAAGTAACGCAGCACGCTGATTTGCGGCGGGTGCGCGGCCTTGTGCGGCAAGGGTTGCGGCGCGTCGAATTGTGGCCAGCTTTGCGCTGCGTCCGGTTCGTCTGCGCTGTTCTGCTCGGGCGGCGCTTCGGCCGGAGACAGCCGCACGCGCACGTCGTACCAGCCGGCCTGCCCGGTCACCGGATCGCTGTTGGACAGGCGCCCTTTTCCCGCGCCCAAGGGCTCGCCCGGCAGTTCTTCGCTGATGAGATGGTTGAGCAAAAAGCCGGTCTGCGACTCCTCGGCGCGCGGGTGCAGGCCCCAGAATCCGCTGGCCTTGCCGATCGCGTTCCAGGTCCACACCGTGCCGGGCTCCACCGCCTCGCTGTATTGGCAGCGCGCGCGTACCCGGCCCCACGGTGATTCGATCCACAGCCAGGCGCCGTCGGCAATGCCTTGCTGCTGCGCCAGCGCCGGATTGACGTACAGGCGGTTGTGGCCGTGGATCTGCCGCAGCCAGGCATTCTGCGAATCCCAGGCGTGGTACATGGCCATGGGGCGCTGCGTCACGGTCGCCAGCGGGTAGCGCGCCAAGTCGGTGGCGGCGTGTTCGAGCGGCGGCTCCCAGAACGGGAGTGGGGCGAAGTGATGCGCCACGCGTTCGCGCAGAGGCGCGGGCGGCTGCCGCCCCGGGCGCTGCCCGCGCGCCGCCAGACGGAACTGCTGCAGCACGTCGGAATACAGCGCGACGATGATCGGCGTATTGCGCGCGCGCCAGCCCTGCTCCTGCGCAAAGTTCAGGTAGCCGCGGTTCCAGTTGCGCATGTAGTGCATCGACTCCGGCATGTGGTGGACGTGCACGCAGTTGTTCTGGGCGTACATCTCCCACTGCTTCGGATTGGGCTCGCCCTTGAGCGACTTGCTGCCGTCCGCCCCGCGCCAGCCCGACAAAAAGCCGATGCCCGAGCCGGGTGCGGTTTCATAGTGCACGATGAAGTCGGGATAGTCCTTGAACTTGCGGCTGCCGTCTGGATGGACAAAGGCCGGCAGCGCCAACCGTGTGCCCAACTCCACCAGCACCTCCTGGAACGGGCGGCATTGCGCCAGCGGCGGCAGGATGGGCACCCGGACCGAATCGACCGGACCATCGAACTCGGAGATCGGCCGGTCGAGCAGTGACATGGCGTCATGCCGCTCCAGATAGCTGGTGTCTGGCAGCAGCAGGTCGGCGAAGGCCGTCATCTCGCTGTGGAAGGCATCGCACACCACCAGAAAGGGGATGCGGTGGCTGCCATCCTCGCGCTTGTCGCGCAGCATCTGCCGCACGTCCACGGTGTTCATCGCCGAATTCCACGCCATGTTGGACATGAAAATCATCAGCGTGTCGATGGGATACGGATCGCCGCGCCAGGCGTTGGTGATGACGTTGTGCATCAGCCCGTGCACGGCCAGCGGGTATTCCCAGGAAAAGGCTTTGTCGATGCGCAGCGGGCTGCCGTCGTCCATCAAGGCCAGATCGTCGGGCGACGTCGGCCAGCCCAGCGGCGCGCCGTGCAGCGGGGTGTTGGGCTGCACGTCCTGCGGGCCGCGCGGATTGCGCACATCGGGCGGAATGTCCTTGGGGTAAGGCGCCTTGTGGCGAAACCCGCCCGGCGCGTCGATGGTTCCCAGCAGACTCATCAGAATGGACAGAGCCCGGATGGACTGGAAGCCGTTGGAATGCGCCGCCAGGCCGCGCATGGCGTGAAAGGCCAGCGGACGGCTGCGCACCGTGGCGTGTTCACGCCCGCGCCAGTCGGTCCAGGCGATGGGCAGGTTCTCGCCCTGATCGAGCGCGGCCTGCGCCATCTCCGCGGCAAGATCGCGGATGCGCGCGGCGCTGATCCCGGTAATCTCCTGCGCCCACTGCGGCGTGCAATCCGCCACCTGCTCGCGCAACAGTTGCAGCGCCGGAGCGACCGGGGTGCCGTCTGGCAAGACGTAATGCCCGCTGAGCGCGGGTTGTGCGCCCTCGGTCCAGGCGGGTACGGAGCGCTGCGTCAGCACATCCCACCACAAGCGGTTCATTGACGCATCGGCATCGTCAGACGCAGCGTCCGGGCCCGGCACGAACAGGCCGTCCTGCGCATGGCCGGGCTGCACGCGCAGCAATTGCGCGCCGTTGCTGCATTCGGCTGTGAACTCGGCATCAAACCGGCCGGTGCGCAACAACTCATGCGTCAGCGCCAGCAGCAGCGCGCCATCGGTGCCGGGGCGAATGGGAATCCACTCGTCCGCAACGGCGGAATACCCAGTGCGAATGGGGTTGATTGAAATAAACCGCCCACCCGCGCGCTTGAATTTGGACAGCGCCATTTTCATGGGATTGCTGTGATGGTCCTCGGCGGTGCCGATCATCACAAACAGTTTGGCGCGCTCCAGGTCCGGTCCGCCAAACTCCCAGAAACTTCCACCCACGGTGTAAATCATGCCGGCTGCCATGTTGACCGAGCAAAAACCCCCGTGCGCGGCGTAGTTGGGCGTGCCGAACTGCCGCGCGAACAGACCGGTGAGCGCCTGCATCTGGTCGCGCCCGGTGAACAACGCGAACTGCTTGGGGTCGGTGGCGCGCAGATGCCGCAGACGGTCTTCCAGCAGCTGCAGCGCCTCTTCCCAGGAGATGGGCTCGAAGTCTCCCGCGCCCCGCTCCGCACCCGGCTTGCGCCGCAGCGGCTGGGTGAGCCGCGCCGGTGAGACCTGCTTCATGATGCCGGCCGAGCCCTTGGCGCAGATCACGCCCTGGTTGAGCGGATGCTCCGGGTTGCCCTCGATGAACCGCACCTCGCCATCGCGCAGATGCACTTTGATGCCGCAACGGCAAGCACACATATAGCAGGTGGTAGTCTTGACCTCGGTGTCGCCGGGCGGCGGCGCCAGCGGATCATGCAGCGGCTTTCCGTTGGAAAACAGGCGATCGAATGGTTTGAACAAGGCGGACATGGCGGTGAGCACGCAACAGGGTGGGTGCCATCACTCTAGTCAGCCCGCAACCATTCAACAAACGAATACTTTTTATTTTTTATATCTATATTTGTGATTGATTGCGCGGCTTGCGCTTGCCTCCCGCCGCGAGCCCGATCACTACACTCAACCAGAACGACACTTTGTTGCGCCCTCATGCCAACCCTGCAACCGCATTCCCAATACAAGCGCGCAGCACGCATGTTCGGTCTCAGCCTGGTGATGGGCGCAATCGGCGGGCTGGGCGCCGTGCTGTTTTTGCAGATGCTCGACCTTGCGCAAACCTGGCTCCTGGGTGCGATTGCGCATGTGCATCCGCTGACGATCCATCAGGCCCTTTCGCGCGACGCCATTCCTGCGGCATCACACTGGAACTGGTGGATTCCCGTGTCCACCACACTGGGCGGGCTGATTTCCGGCGTGCTGGTCTATACCTTCGCGCCCGAGGCCGAGGGGCATGGCACGGATGGCGCAGTCAAG
The DNA here is from genome assembly GCA_016936875.1 of Burkholderiaceae bacterium. Lineage (GTDB taxonomy): Bacteria > Pseudomonadota > Gammaproteobacteria > Burkholderiales > Burkholderiaceae_C > Thiomonas. The sequence continues at coordinate 13,117 of JAFGXB010000312.1, forward strand.
GCTTATCACCAGCTCGGCGGCTACATCCGCCCTCGCGTCATCCTGATCAAAAGCATCGCATCGGCCGTGACCATCGGCTCCGGCGGTGTTGCCGGGCGCGAGGGGCCGACAGCGCAAATCGCCGCAGGCGTGGGTTCGCTCATCGGCCGCCTGCTGCATTTGAGCGAAGACGAAAAACGGTTGATGGTGCTGACCGGCATGGCAGCCGGGCTGTCGGCCATTTTCAAAAGCCCGCTGGGAACGGCAATTTTCGCCGTTGAAGTGCTTTATTCCAGCATGGCCTTTGATGGCCGCGCCCTGCCCTTCACACTCACCAGCGCGGCCATCGGCTTCGCCGTCGTCTGCCTGTTCACGGGCTGGGGGTCGTTGTTCACCGTGCCGCCAAGCGTGGGTTTCGACAATCCCGTGGAGCTGGTCTGGTATGCCATTCTGGGCATCGTCAGCGGGCTGATGGCCGCGCTGCTGCCGACCGTGTTCTATCGCCTGCGCGACGGGTTTCGCGCCATCCCGCTGCCCAACCACATCAAGCCCGCCATCGGTGGGCTGATTGTCGGCCTGCTGGGAATGTTTGTCCCGCAGATTCTGGCCGGCGGGTATGGCGTCATGCAGCTGGCTGTGCAGGGTACGGTCGGGGTCGGGGTGCTGTTTCTGCTGCTGCTGTCGGTGTTTAAGGTGCTGACGCTGTCCCTGACCATCGGCTCGGGCGGCTCAGGCGGCGTGTTCGCTCCGAGCCTGTTCGTCGGTGCGCTTCTCGGCGTGGCGATGGCCACGCTGCTGCAGCATCTGGGCGTCACAGACGTTCCCGTGGCCGGCCTGGCGCTGGTCGGCATGGCGGCGGTATTCGGTGGCGCAGCCCGCGTGCCCATCGCCACGATGGTGATGGTGGCCGAGATGACTGGCGGCTACAAACTCATGGCACCCACCATGCTGGCGGTGGTCATCAGCTACATGCTGCAGGTCTGGCTCACGCGCAAGGCACGCTATCCCTCGCTCTATGAGGCCCAGCTGGAAGGCCCGGAACTCAGCCCCGTCTACAAAGACGACTCGACGCGGTAGCGACAGCCGTTTGCAATGCAGGTTCACGCGCTATCACGTCTGCCGACTGCCTGCTGTGTGCGGGTCTGTGCAAAACCCTGCGCCGCCGTTTAGCATACTTGTTGCACTGCACAAACCTGGAGCCTTTCAATGACGACAACACCATTATTCCAACCCCTTCAACTGGGCGCGCTGGAACTGCCCAACCGCATCATCATGGCGCCGCTGACCCGCTCGCGCGCCAGCCAGCCGGGCGACGTTCCCAACGCGATGAACGCGACTTATTACGCCCAGCGCGCTGCCGCCGGGCTGATTGTGAGCGAGGCCACGCAAATTTCCCGCCAAGGCCAGGGCTACGCCTTCACCCCCGGCATCTATTCCGATGCCCAGGTGCAGGGCTGGAAGCAAGTGACCGACGCGGTACACGCGGTGGGCGGACACATGGCCATGCAGCTCTGGCATGTCGGCCGCATTTCGCACCACCTGCTGCAGGAAAACGGCCAGGCGCCTGTGGCGCCCAGCGCCATTCGCAGCGACACCGGAGAGTCTTTCGTGGTGTTGCCCGAAGGACCGGCGCGCGTGCCCTGCGACATGCCGCGCGCGCTGGAGACAGCGGAGATTCCCGGCATCATTGCCGACTATGCGCAAGCCGCCAAAAACGCGCTGGCCGCCGGTTTCGACATGCTGGAACTGCACAGCGCCAACGGCTACCTGCTGCAGCAATTCCTCGCCACCAACAGCAATCAGCGCACCGATCAGTACGGCGGCAGCATGGAGAACCGCGCCCGCATCGTGCTCGAAGCGATGGATGCCATCATCGCCGTTGCCGGCGCGCAGCGCGTGGGGGTGCGACTGTCGCCGCACTTCACCCGGCATGACATCCAGGATGAACAAACCGAAGCCATCCACCTGTATCTGGCGCAGGAGTTCAGCAAACGCGGCGTGGCGTACATCCACATTGCCGAACCCGACTGGGCGGGTGGCCCCGCACTGACCGATGCATTCCGCAAGCAGCTGCGCGCGGCGTATGCGGGCCGCCTCATTGTTTGCGGCAATTACACCGCGGAGTCTGCCGCCGCCCGCATCGCGTCCGGCCTGGCCGACGCCGTCGCCTTTGGCCGCCCCTTCATCGCCAACCCCGATCTGGTGGCGCGCTTCAAGCAAGGTGCCACGCTGAACAAGCCCAACCCCGCCACGTTTTACGGCGGCGGTGAAGTCGGCTACACCGACTATCCCGCACTGGAAACGGTCAAGGACGCGGGCTGATTCTCCTGTCGGCGGGGCTTGCCCCCGCCGCAGCCGGGTAGCGGTTCGGCGCGATATAGCGACTGTTCCCGCTATATTCGCCTGCCCGGAACACGAGCCGTTTTCATGAAAATCGCCACCTGGAATGTGAACTCCCTCACCGTCCGTCTGCCGCAGGTGCTGGACTGGCTGCAGGCCCATCAACCCGATGTGCTGGCGCTG
>JAFGXB010000038.1 GCA_016936875.1 Burkholderiaceae bacterium
GAAACGGTCGTCGAAGCCTTGCGCCCTGACCGCTTCGAGCTGGGCGGTAAACCGCTCGCGCCACAGGGCCAGGGTGCGGGCGTAGTCGGGGCCGAAGGCGTGTTCTGCAACCACCTCCAGCCCGGTGGCCTGGGCCTGGGCGATGAAGGCGCCGCGCGCGGGCAGCATGCCGCCCGGGAAGATGTAGCGCTGAATGAAGTCGGTGCCGCGCCGGTAGTCGTCGAACAGGGCGTCGGCAATGGTGATGGTCTGGATGCAGGCCTTGCCGCCCGGTTTGAGATGCCTGGCCACGGTGCGGAAGAACCCGGGCCAGTAGGTCTCGCCCACGGCCTCGAACATTTCGATGGAGGCGATGCCGTCGTAGCCTTGCTCGGGGGCGATGCGGTCGAGGTCGCGGTAGTCGCACAGTTCCAGCCGGGCTTGCGGTGTCTGGCCGTGAAGTCGCTGACGGGCGAAATCGAGTTGTTCGGTGGACAGGGTGACGCCGTCCATCTGCAGGCCGCGCTGCGCGCCAGCCTCGGCCAGACCGCCCCAGCCGCAGCCGATTTCCAGCACCCGCGCACCGGGCTGGAGGTGGAGTTGGTCGAGCACGCGGGCGTATTTCGCGGCCTGCGCCTGTTCCAGCGTTTGCGTGGCGTTGCCGCTGAACAGGGCGCTGGAGTAGGTCATGCTGCGGTCGAGCCAGAGCTGATAGAAGGCGTTGCCGATGTCGTAGTGGGCGTGGATGTTGTCGCGGCTGCCGGCGCGGCTGTTGCGGCGCAGCAGGTGGCGGATGCGGTCGGGCAGTCGGCCCAGCACACTGCCGTGCAGGGCGCGGGCGATGACTTCGCGGTTGGCCGCAAGCAGCTTGAGCAGCGCGGGCAGATCGGGCGTGTCCCAGGCGCGCCGCATCCAGGCTTCGGCAAAGGCGATGTCGCCGCGTTTGAGCACGTCGCCCAGAACCGTCCAGTCGTGCAGGGCGACCTGGGCATGCGGGCCGCTGTCGTCCTGGCCGAAATGGCGCCAGACGCCGTCGGGTCCGTGAAAGTCGAGGCGGCCAATCTGCAGGCGTTCGAGCAGACGGAGCACACCGCGCGCGGCCAGCGGCGGCTTGCTGGATTTGCGGGTCAGGCCCGGGGTCGCGGGGTCGAGGGAAAGCGGGGACAGGGTGCGGTCGCTGGCGTTCATGATCGGCTTGCGAAATGGTCTGGAGGAAGGGGCTTGGAATGGAAGGGCACTCGTTTTCGCCACAGCTTGAAGGCTTGCCAATGGATGCGCGCCATCACGCCGATGCTGTGCATCGGGTGGCGCAGCAGCGCCAAGCGGGCGCGCGCGGCGGTGAGGGGGCGCAGCGCGCCGCTGATGCTGGTTTGGATCAGCGGGCCGAGGGCGTCGTCATGGTCGATGCGCAGGATCAGGCGGTCATGCCCGCTGCCCGCGCTGCGCAGAAAGCGAAAGCGGTAACGGCCTTCCACCGTGCAGAACGGCGAGACGTGGAACACTTTGCTGGCGCTGTATTGCGCGCCCCATTGCAGGCTGCGTTCGCCGGCGTCTGGCGTGAGGATGTAGCAGTGCCGCTCGCCGAAGGTGTTGTTCACCTCGGCCACGGCGCAGCGCAGGCTGCCGTCGGCGCGTTCGCAAAGCCACAGGCTCACCGGCTTGAACACATAGCCCCACACGCGGGGAAAGGTCTGCAGCCAGATCTCGCCATCGGCATCGACAATGCCCTCGGCGGCGAGCAGGCCCTGCAACCAGGCCAGGCTGTCGCTGCCGCCGTCACCGTGGTCCGCATCAAAAAAGCTCATGGCGCCAAACCGGTTGCGGGCGATGGGCAGCAGCGTGGCGTCGCGCGCCAGGCTGCGCATGGGCAGCAGCAGGAACAGGGCGCTGTAGCTGAACGCATGCGCAGCAGGCCGCAGGCGGCGGTGCCGCACCGGACCACTGCCGAGGAGTGGCCTGTTGCGTGCGGGGTCGGGTGCGGTCATGGCGCGGCCCTTCACGCGGCGATTGCGGCGCTTGCAGGCAGGGCGTCCACACCGGACAGCAGAGCCTGCGCGGCGGCGTAGCCGGATTTCAGGCCGTCCTCGTGGAATCCGTAGCCACACCAGGCGCCGCAGAAGTAGCTGCGCTGCTTGCCTTGCAGTTCGGGCACACGCTGTTGCGCGGCGATGGCGGCCTGGTCGAAGATGGGGTGGGCGTAGCTGATTTCACGCAGCACGGTATGGGGTGCGGGCTCGCGCAGCGGGTTGAGCGACACCACGATGGGCTGCTGCGTGGGCAGGGGCTGAAGCTTGTTGAGCAGGTAGTGCAGGCAGACGGTGGGATGCTGCGCGTCAGCGAGGGGCGCACCTTCGTTGCTTTCGCCGCTTTCGTAGTTCCACGCGGCCCAGGCCTTGCGCGCCCGCGGCAGCAGCCGGGTGTCGGTGTGCAGCACGGCGCGGTTGGGTTGGTAGGCAATGGCGCCAAGCACGCCGCGTTCGGCATCGCTGGGGGCGTCGAGCAGGGCCAGCGCCTGATCGCTGTGGCAGGCGAAGATCACTTGGTCGAACCAGATGGCGCCGCCCGCCGTGTGCAGTTCCACGCCGCTGTCATGCCGCACCACGCGCTGTACCGGTGTGTTCAGCCGGGCGTCGGGAAAATGAGCGAGCATCTTATGGACATACTGGCGCGCGCCGCCGCGCACGGTGAACCATTGCGGCCGGTTGTTGACCTGCAGCAGCCCGTGGTTGTCGCAGAAGCGCACCAGGGTAGTCAGCGGAAAGTCGAGCATCTGCCCTGGCGGACACGACCAGATGCAAGCTGTCATCGGCAGCAGGTACCAATGCAGGAAGGTGTCGCTGTAGCCTTCGCGCCGCAGATAGTCGCCCACGCTCAGGCTCTCGTCGCGCTCAGCACCGGGCAGGCGGGCCAGCGCCGTGGCGTCGCGGTTGAAGCGCAGGATGTCGCGCAGCATGCGCCAGAACGCAGCCCTGCCAAGGTTGCGCCGCTGGGCAAACACGCTGTCCAGATTGGAGCCGCTCCACTCCAGCGTGTGGCCGTCCGCCAGCGGCGTCTGCACCGAAAACGACATGTCGGAGGTGGCCAACGGCACATCGAGTTCGGCGAACAGCGCCTGCAGTCGGGGATAGGTGCGCTCATTGAGCACGAGAAAACCCGTGTCCACTGCAAAAGGCACTTCGCCAGGCAGGTCGACATCCACAGTATGCGTGTGGCCGCCAAAGTGCGAACCGGCCTCGAACAGCGTGATCTGCGCATGATGGCGCAAGGCCCACGCCGCCCCGAGGCCTGAAATTCCTGTACCGATGATGGCAACGCGCATGGTCTTGTCTCCCTGGCCGTATTCAGGATTTGCGGCCTTCCACCAAGGCATACGCGGAATGGTTGTGGATGGATTCAAAATTTTCCGATTCCACGGTGTAGGCGGCCACGCGCTCGTCGCGTTCCAGCGCCACGGCTACATCGCGCACCAGGTCTTCGACAAACTTGGGATGGTCGTAGGCGCGCTCGGTGACGTACTTCTCGTCCGGGCGCTTGAGCAGGCCCCACAGCTCGCAGGAGGCGGCGGTTTCGGCGATGCGGATCTGTTCGTCCAGGCCGAGTTCACCGCGCAGCACGGCGCCGATGGTGACGTGCGAGCGCTGGTTGTGCGCGCCATAGTTGGAGATTTCTTTCGAGCAAGGGCACAGGCTGGTCACCGGCACTTGCACCGTCTGCGTGCGTTCGAGCACGCCGGCCTTTTGCGCCGCGTGCAGCGTGACCTCATAGTCCATCAGGCTTTCCACGCCAGACACCGGCGCGGTTTTGCGCGCAAAGTAAGTGAAGCGCGCCGTGATGGCGCCCTCGCTTGCCTGCAGCCGCACCAGCATGTGTTGCAGCAGCACGCCGAGCTGCTGCGCATCGAGCGGCTCCTTGTGTGTTTCGAGCATCTCGATGAACCGCGACATATGCGTGCCCTTCACCTCCGGCGGCAGCGCCACCGTCATCTCGAACGTGCCCACGCTGGGCTGCACGCCCTGCACCGAGCGCACCAGCACGGGGTAGCGCACACCGCGCACCCCCACTTGCTGAATGGCGATGTTGCGGCGGTCCGGGGTCGCCTGCACATCGGGCAAGGTGGCGATAGCGGCTTGGGCAAACAGTGTTTCCGGTGCATTCATGGCAGACCTTTCAAAGTCGGGGGCGGGGAGACGATCTCAGGGCTCACAAGGAAACGCAGGGCCGCCCCAAGTTTCCTTGACCCCCACGGGGGGGCGGGTCGGCGAGCCGACCCTGGGGGCACTCAGTGTTTCTGGGCGAGCAAGGTCTTGATCTTGGCGACAAAGTCCTTGTTGTCCGGAGACACCAGACTGGGGTAGACCCCGACGACCTTGCCGTCGCGGCCAATGAGGTATTTGTAGAAATTCCACTTGGGCTGATCGCCGGTGGCCAGAATGAGCTGTTCATACAGCGCGTTGGGCCGTGGCTCGGTGACATGCGAGGGCGCGAACATCGGGAACTGCACGTCGTAGGTGTCCTTGCAGAACGTGGCGATCTTGGCGTTGTTCTGCATCTCCTGATGGAAGTCATTGGACGGAAAGCCCAGCACCACCAAACCCTGTTTTCCGTACTCGCGGTACAGCGCCTCCAGCCCCTTGTACTGCGGAGTGAAGCCGCAGTAGCTCGCGGTGTTCACCACCAGGATGACCTTGCCCGCGTACTGGCACAGGCTCTCCGGTTTGTCGTCCTGCAGGCGGGGAAAAGTTTTGTTGAGCAGCGCGGGGCAGGTGGCCGATGTCGCAGTTGGCGCGGCACCCGGCGCGGCCTGCGCCGCCGGACTGATGGCGAACAGGGTCGCAGTGGCAAATGCCGCGGCAGCAAAACGGAGGGAGAGGGTGGGATGCATGGACAACTCCAGGAGAGAGATTTGTTTGTCTAGGACAATGATGCTTTAGTTTCGATGCCTCGCACAACCACGCCTTATTTGTCCTAGACAGAAAAAGGGTTATCAACGTGGCGTCGATCGGCCTACCATAGCGAATACGTTGGAAAAAATGAATTGGATGTGGCCATAGAGCAAAACAACCGATGCACAGTACGCCATAGCCGCGACCTTATTTGTCCAGGACATTCTTGCTTCGCCCCATGAACGACCGCACCCTCAACACCGCCTTGCAACTCGGCATTGCCGCAGTCGAACGTGACACCGGAATCGGCAAGGACACCCTGCGGGTGTGGGAGCGGCGCTACGGGTTTCCGCAACCCCAGCGCGACGCCGCAGGAGACCGGCTCTATCCGCTCGATCAGGTCGAACGTCTTCGGCGCATCAAACGCCTGCTCGACGGCGGCCGCCGTCCTGCGCAGATCGTGCCGCTGCCAATCGAGCGGCTCGATGCCCTGGTGCGCGACGGCGAAACAGGGACGCCGCCACCGGACGGCACTGCGCCGCCAGGCGATCCGGCGGCGCTGTCCGCTTCGTTAACTGCGTCGCGCGCCGAGGTGCTCGACTACCTCGCCCTGCTCAAGCAGCACGACGGCGAACTGTTGCGCCGCGCGCTGTTGCAGGGGGTGATGCGCATGGGCATCTGCCGCTTCATCACCGACGTGGTTGCCCCGCTGAATGTTGGCGTAGGCGATGCGTGGATGCGTGGCGAACTCGAAGTGTTCGAGGAGCATCTGTATTCCGAGGTCATCCAGCGTGTGCTGCGCACAGCCATTGGCGCCATTCCGCTGGCGGATGCCGCGCAGTCGCGCCCCAAGGTGCTGATGACCACCATTCCGCAGGAGCCGCACACTCTCGGTCTGCTGATGGCCGAGGCCATGCTCAGCCTGGAGGGTTGCCGCTGCGTGCAGCTCGGTGCGCAAATGCCGCTGGGCGATATTTTGAAGGCCGTCCAGGCGCATGCCGCCGACGTGCTGGTGCTGAGTTTTTCGCCCATTTTGCAGACCGCGCAGGTGCTCGACGCCCTGACGGAACTGCGTAGCCGCATGCCGCATGCCGTTGCGATCTGGGTTGGGGGTTCCAATCCGGCGCTGCGCCGACGTTTGCCTGAAGGCGTTCGCGTGACCGCGGCCCTGGACGATCTGGCGCACAGCGTGCGCGCATGGCGGGCGGATCACCTGAGCCCGCCAAGCGCAACGGGCGTGGAGTTGCCCAAAGCTCAGTCGCGTGATTGATCCGTGGCGCGGGGGTTGAGCGGGGGCGGTGACGGGGGCGTTTCGCCCTCGCCCGCAGGTGCCGGAGCAGGTTGCCGCCCGGTGATGGCGTCGAACAGCGAAGCGCGGCCGCTGGCGCCTTCCTTCAGCCCCAGCGCCTCGGCATACACCGAGCGTTCGCGCAGCAGGCTGCCGATCACCGAGGCCACCACGCAGGCCGGCATGGCCGCTAGCACCACGTTGTAATTGCGGGTGATCTCGAACACCATGATGGCCGACATCGCCGGGGCATGCGTGGTGGCGGCGAGCAGGCTGCCCATGCCCACCAGCACCCACAGCGCCTGCGCATGCGAGGCGTCGCTCAGTAGCGCGGTGTGCTGCACCATCAGCCCAATGGCGCCGCCGAGCATCAGCGTGGGCGTGAGCACGCCGCCGGGAATGCCGGCCGCGCTCGCCGCAGTGACCGCAATGATGCGCAGCACGAACACCAGCGCCAGGGGGGACAGCGCCCAGTGATCCACCAGCATCGACTGCACCACGCTATAGCCATTGCCCCAGACCTCCGGACGGATCATCGACAGCAGGCCGATGAGCAGCCCCATCAGCCCCATGCGCAGCGGCAGAAAACTGATCAGGGGCTGGTAGCGGCGGCGCGCGGTGTCGAGCAGCCACAGGAACGCCGGGCCGAGCAGCCCGGCGATGACGCCGATGAATACCGCGTCAAGCAGATCGGGAAAGCCCACCACGGGAATGGTGTGCGCCAGGTACAGCGGCCCGGTGGCGAACAGGGCCTGCGTGGTGAGTTCACCCATCACCGCGGCCACCAGCACGGCGGCGATTTCGCGCAGCGCCAGTCCGCCCAGAATGATCTCGGCGACAAACAGCGTGCCGGCAATGGGCGCGTGATACGCCCCGGCAAAACCCGCCGCCGCGCCGCAGGCCACAATGAGACGGCGGTGCGCCGCGTCCGTCTTGCCAATGCGCCCCAGCAACGACGACACCAGCGCCGCGAACTGGATCATGGTGCCTTCGCGGCCGATGGTGATGCCGCTGCTCACCCCGATCAGCGAGGACAGCGTGCGGGTGAGGTTGGGGCCGAGCGGCAGTTTGCCATCGCCCACCCGCACCGCTTCCATGTATTCCGGCCCGCGCGGCCGCTTGATCCAGCGGTGTCCGGCCCACATCACCAGTCCGCCCAGCGTGGCGCCCACCGTAGGGATGAGCACCCGCGCCCACTGCGGCAGCCCGCTCGCGGCGGCCACCAGATGTTCTTGCTCGGAGTAAATCCGCATGATGGCGTACATCGCCTGGCGAAAGCCTTCCACCGCGATGGCGCTGATGAACCCCACCAGCGCGCCCACCAGAGTCATGGGGACCATCGGGTCGATGTTCTGCCAGAACAGGCGCAGGCGGCCAAGCAATGCGGAAGACACGGGACGGCTCGCTTTCTCGATTCAGGCAGTCGCGCCGAATCGATCGATAAATGAATTTGAATTGATCAAAATCATATCGGCATGTTGTTGATTCAGGCGTGAATAAACGTGAACGCCCCGCGCCATTCGCACGCGCGCCACTGCGGCTAAGCTCCTGCCATGCACTTTCTCGACAAAATTGTCTCGCCTGAACAACTCGACGCCCACCTGGCCACTTTGCCGCGCCCCCTGGTGTTCACCAACGGCGTGTTCGACATCCTGCACCGCGGCCATGTGGTGTATCTCGCGGCGGCGCGGGCGCTCGGCGGCAGTCTGGTCCTCGGGCTGAATTCCGACGCCTCCGTGCGGCTGCTCGGCAAGGGGCCAGAGCGCCCGCTCAATCCGCAGGACGACCGCGCCGCCGTATTGGCTGCGCTGGAAAGCGTCAGCCTGGTCACGCAGTTTGAAGAACGCGTGCCGCTGGCGCTGATCGCGCGCGTGCGGCCAGACCTCTACGTCAAGGGCGGCGACTACGACATGGCCGCGCTTGCAGAAACCGCCTTGGTGCAGACCTGGGGCGGGCGCTCGGTGGCCATTCCCTTTGTCGAAGGCCGCTCCACCACCGGCCTGGTGCAGCGCATTCGCGGCGGGTCGGCATGATGTCCGTGCCACCCACAGGCCTGTCCGTGGCCATCCCCGGTGCCGCAGTGCTGCAACTCAGACACCTGCTGGTCGATTTCAACGGCACCATCGCCCGCGACGGCCAGTTGATTGTCGGCGTGGCCGAACGCCTTGTGGCCCTGCGCCGTGTGCTGGAGGTGGAAGTGCTCACCGGCGACACCTACGGCACCGTGTCGCAAGCCCTGTCCGGCCTGTCCGTGCGGCACACCGTGGTGCAGACCGGGGCGGACAAAACCGCCCGCGCCCGCGCCCTGCTGAGCGCCGGGGTGGCGGCGGTGGGCAATGGCCGCAACGATGTGGACATGCTGCGCGCCGCCACTCTGGGCGTCGCCGTCCTCGGGCCGGAATGCAGCCATGCGCTCACCCTGAGCGCCGCGCAGCTCGTCGCGCCAGACATCCTCGCCGCGCTCGATCTGTTTTTGCAGCCGCAACGCCTCGTCGCCAGTTTGCGCCCCTGAGGCCCGCGCGTTTGCGTTTCCTTGATCGGCCACCGCCCATGCGTGCGGGATGCGGGCTAACATCTTCCGTATCCCGTCTTGTTTTTCATCCCATTCAGGAGCCCACCATGACCAAATCCGTTCAAGAGATCAAGTCCGACGTCGCCCTCGTCATCGATCACGCCGAAGACCTTCTCAAACAGGCCGCGGCCAGCAGTGGCGAACAGGCCGCCGAACTGCAACGCCGCGGCATGAAACTGTTGCGTCAGGCCGCCGAAAAAGCCCAGGACCTGCAAGATGTTGTGGTCGAGCGCAGCAAGGCCGCCGCGCAAGCCACAGACGACTATGTGCACGACCATCCCTGGAAGGCCATCGGCGTCGGCGCTGCCGTAGGCCTTGCCATCGGCCTGCTGATCAACCGCAGCCGCTGAGTCGTCCTGCGCACATGGCCGAGACAGGGCAGGGCGAACAGCCTCAGGGTATTGGCGCGGCGTGGCAGCGTTTGCTCAGCCACGGCGGGCCCCTGCTGCAAAGCCGGATCGAGCTCGCCGCCATTGAACTGGGCGAGGAACGCCAGCGTTTGCAAACCCTGTTGTTGCTCGGCCTGGTTGCCGTGTTTTTCGGCCTGCTGGCGCTGGGCAGCCTCACCGCCTTGCTTGTCATCCTGTTCTGGAATCTGGGCCACTGGCAAGTGCTGACCGTGCTGACCCTGCTCTACGCCGGTGTGGCCATTTATTGCATCGACCGCCTGCGTCGGGCGGTTCGCAATGCGCCGCCACCTTTTGCGGCCACACGCGCCGAACTGTCCAAGGACAGCGCCGCCTGGCGCGCCCGGCACTGAGAATTCCGCGCATGTCACAGCCCACACCAGGTTCCACAAAACAGCTACCCGCCGCCGTGCGCAAGCAGCTTCTGGTGGCGCGCATGGCAGTGCAGCGCGTGGAATTCGCGCAGGCCGTCGAAGAGTTCCGGGTGCAGGCGCGTCCTGGCAGCATGGTGCGCCAGACGCTGTCGCGGGCCGTGCCCGGCGGCATGAACCCGGCTGCGTTATTGCTGCGCACAATCAGCCTGACCCGCAGCCATCCCTACGTTGGCTCGCTTCTTGGCTCAGGCGCATCGTTCCTGCTGCGCAAACCCCGCTCCCGCGCGTGGCTGCTCCGCCTGTTGAAGCTGGGGCTGACAGGTGGCGCGTTGTACGGCGCCATTCAATTCCTGCGCAAAAATGCGGCCCCATGAAAAAAGCCCAGAGGATTCTGGGCTTTTTTCATGAATTGGTGGGTTGTGACAGGCTCGAACTGTCGACCTACGGATTAAGAGTCCGCTGAATGCCAAAATCGGCGACAATTCACAATCAACAATCGAAGTAATATCAATAAGTTGCATGAATATCGCTATTGCCTCGTGTTGTGGATAACTGCCTTTTTTTGCCCCTTAGTGTCCCGCCAGTGTCCCACAAAAGTCACGACATGCGGGTGGTAGGCAATGCCCATGCGCCATCCCTTGCGACAACTGCGACAACTGCGATTTCGGTCTGAATTCCAGCGCCATGGCACTGGAGAGATGAAGCAGGTCGTTGCAGCTTATGCAGCATCAGGCAACGAGGCTCCTGTAGGCGACGGAATAGCTTGGCATGGGGTCCCTCGATAGACAGAACTTTGAAGGCCCTTGGCGCCGCGGTTGAAAGATGCTTAGTCTCAGGCTTCAGGCTACACATCGCTTGCATGTTTTCTATCAATCATGCACCATGACGGCTTCCAATGGCCTTGATGGATAAAGGACGGCACCATGCAAAGCATGACACTGGCGCAGCTACGCGCCACGGCCAGCGTCGGCGGCGTGGCGGGCGTGACCTTGAAAGGGCAGGGGGGCGGCTTCTTCGTTGAAATCGCCACCCGCAGTGGCCAGGACGCCTTTTTGGCGAAGGCGCGCAGCACCGAGCCGCGTCGCTTTGGCAATCCCACTTCTGCGCTGATCGTGTTGCGAGCCGTGGGCATTGCCGTTGCTCGGCTCGACGCTACCCACTGGAACCCCGACCAAAAAAACATGAGCCGGAGCAGGCAGAGCCGCGCCGAGGCCATGCGTGGAGCGCACGAAGCTGCCGCCTACAACGCTTGGCTGGCTGACGAGATTCGGGCCTCCATCGACGATCTCCGGCCGAGCATTCCGCACGATGAAGTCATGTCTGGGATGGACGCGGACATTGCCGCCTTGCCGAAGAAAAAGCGCGCATGACGGTCAAGCCTTGGTGCATTGAATGGCGGCCTCTGGCACGGGAAGACTTGCGTAACATCGTGTGCCACATCGGCAAGGACAACCCGACGCGGGCGAAAAGCTTCGGGCGGGAACTGCGCGACAAGACCAAGCGGCTTGCGCAGTATCCAGAGCTTGGCCGACATGGTCGGCCGGGTTTGCCCGAGTGGCTGCGCGAACTGATCGTGCATCCGAACTACATCGTTTTTTACCGAGTGCTAGCCGAGTCCCGCACAGTCCGGATTTTGAGAGTGAAGCACGCGGCGCAACAAGCGCCATGATGTCCAAGCCCACCGCTTCCCCACCTTGGGTGATCGCCTGACGCCTGTCCTGTCGCCCGCGAGATCGCTCCGGCGGGGCATTCAAAGGCACCAGATCAGCGGCGCGCATGGTCAACTCCTGCGGCTCTGACGTTGCCACCGTCGAACTCCACCAGCCCGGCAAGCTCCAGTCGGTCGAGCGCTTCATTGCGCCGGTCTGCTGTGCGCAGGCTGTTCGGCCCCAGGCGGGACACATCGCGCAGGCTGACCCAGCTCACTCGCTCCACCAGCCAGCGATACAGCGTCAGAGCGCGGCCAGGTGCTGGGTCGGCACGGCCTGACAGCGCGGCTTGCCATTTGTCCAGGCTGTGCGCAGCCAGCGCGGCACCCCAGGCGGCGGCGCGTTCGTCGATCATGTCTTGCTCGGCGAACACGGCCAGCACGCCCGCGATACGGCAAGCCTGCTCCGTAGCGCGCAGGGCGAAGGGCTGCACGTCGCGCAGCGCGCCCTGCCTGCCCTGGCGCTCCATGCTCTCGAAAAACGCGGCCATTCGCGCGGTGGCCTGCGCGCTCAGTTCGATCACGGGCAGGGCGTCGCAGTCGTCCGGCATAGGGCGAGACAACAGGCGCTGGCAGTCTGCCCAATAGGCCGCCATCGCCGGGCTGCTCTCGGCTCTCCACGGCTTGAACACGCGCGGCGCAAGCGGTGCAGGCCAGGCCAGCAGAAAGCGAGGCCAGAACCCGATGCCTGACAGCACCTCGTCTGACAGAACATCCCCCAGCGCAGCGGGTTGGATCAGCAGATGCGCGGCCAGGCGCACCCCGTAGCGCTCGATACGGCCTACCCCGGCGCGAACGACAGACAGATGCCCGCGATCCCACAGCGCGCACAAATTGGCGGCAGTCTTGGTGCGCTGCTCGGGCGTCATGGCATGACCTGCGAGCACGGCCCCGGCCTCGGTCGAGAAGATGCCTTGTGCGGCGATGCCTTCGGCAAAGCTCCTGCGCATACCCTCGATGGTCAGATCAGCGGCGATGCGGTAAGGCGACGGGCCGGGCGGATCGGGCGGCGGCTCGCCTTTCTTGCGGCTGGCCTTAGCCTCCTCATAGGCGGTCATCTCCTCGGCATGGCGTTTACCCAGTACGCGCTGCATGTCATGGATCGGGCGCAGCGCGGGGCGGTCTGCCGTGTCCTTGCCGTCACCAGAATTGGCGATGGTCAGGGCGTACAGGCTCAGCGGTGCGGGGTTGCCTGCGAGCGTTCGCACATTCGCCAGGCCCTGCACCAGTAGCGAGACGGCGGCCAGCAGCGATTGCCCGGCCATC
>JAFGXB010000313.1 GCA_016936875.1 Burkholderiaceae bacterium
ATTAAATAAACCGTCCATGTTGCCAATGCAAATGAGGAGGCTGAAATGACCATGTCAATCAGCAACTCCAGAGTTGCTTTTGCCGGTATGTAAAGATTAAATATCTTGAACATTTTTTGCTTTCAGCTTGTCTTGCTCTTGGTCAGGCGTTGCCGTACTTCTCGATCAAAGAGATTTGCCACAGATCTAACGAAGTTGGATGAAACAATTTTGCCTCGCGTTGTCATTTCTCTGTTGTGATTTTTTTGGCATTTTTCACAACTACGCGGCATTCCCCCTTCATTTGCGAGCATTGTTCTCGCTTGGGCATGACAGGTCTATCCCCGGCACTGGGCTCCTGCCCCCCCTGATCTGGCGGGGCATCCAGGCAGATGCAGAATGCTCAAGTCTCTGCAAGCAGCCATTCGCTGGCCTGCTGGGCAATCATCAGTGTGGGGGCGTTGGTGTTGCCGCTGGGGACTTCGGGCATGACGGAGGCATCGGCGACGCGTAGCCCGGAAATGCCGCGCACGCGCAGGTGGGAATCGACCACGCTGTGCGGATCGCGTCCCATACGGCAAGTTCCGACTGGGTGATAGACCGTTTCCGCCTTGCTGCGCACGAAATCGGCGAGGTCGGCGTCGGTTGTCGCTTGCGCACTGGGAAAAATCTCGGCGCCACGCCAAGGCTGAAAGGCGGGTTGCGACAGGATGGCACGCGAAACGCGCGCTGCTTCGATCATGCGCTTGAGATCAAATCCGGCGCTGTCGGAGAGGTAGTTGGCGTGGATGCGCGGGTGTTCCGCCGGGTTGGCGTTGCGCAGGCGGATGCGGCCTCGGCTTTGCGGATGCAGCACGCAGGCATGCAGGGTGTAGCCATAGCCTGGCAATCGGCCTCGCCCGTGGTCATCGAGCAAGGCGGGGACGAAGTGGAATTGCATGTCGCAACGGGAATCGGTGGCGTATCGCGAGCGCAGGAACCCACCGCCTTCCGCCGCGTTGGAGGTGCCGACGCCCTGTCGCGTCAGCCAGAACTGTAGCCCTGCCGCCAGCACGTTGACTTTGTCGTAGGTGATGGGCTGGGTGCAACGGGTCAGGGTGCAGATGTCGAGATGATCTTGCAGATTCTCGCCCACGGCGGGCAGATCCTGCACGAGGGGAATGCCGATGTCCCGCAGATGATCGGCAGGTCCAACTCCCGAGAGCATCAGCAATTGTGGCGAGTTGATCGCACCGCCGCAGAGAATGATCTCTCCGCCCTCGATACGACGCGATGCGCCACCGCCTGCACGCACCCAGACACCGGCCGCACGCGCGTGTTCGATGATCACGCGCTCGGTCAGCGTGTGCGTCAAGAGCGTGAGATTGGGGCGGTGACGCACCGGGGCAAGAAATGCCGCCGCGCTGGAATGACGCAGGCCATTTTGCTGCGTGACCTGATACAGCCCGACCCCAGACTGCACTGCACCGTTGAAGTCGGGGTTGTGGTGTAGTCCGTAAGACACCCCGGCGTTGATGAAGGCGTCCGTCAGCACGTTGTGGTGTCGCAAATCACTCACCCCGAGTTCGCCACGATCGCCGTGAAACGCGTCTGCGCCCCGCGTGTTGTGCTCCATGGCGCGGAACAGCGGCAGCACCGCATTCCAGGACCAGGCTGGTTCATCCGTTGCGTCGGACCAGCGCGCATAGTCTTGTGGCGCGCCACGCACATAGCACATGGCATTGATGGCGCTGGAGCCTCCCAAAACCTTCCCGCGGGGCCACCACAGCCTGCGGTTGTGCAATTGCGGCTCCGGCTCGGTGGTGTAGCCCCAGTTGAAACGCTTGTGCCCCGCCAACTTGGCAATACCCGCCGGCATGCGAATGTAAGGGTGCCAATCCGCCCCGCCCGCCTCGATCAGCAGCACACGACACGCCGGATTGGCGCTGAGGCGGTTTGCCAGAACGCACCCTGCCGAACCAGCGCCCACAATGATTTTGTCAAACTCCATGGATCAGTCCTTCTGGACGGCCGTCTTCAACAAAAAGCGCCAACCCGCTACTGGTCTGATTGCCCGGACAGTCCCAGTTTTTCCGCAACAAAATCCGCGTCCTTGTCGCCGCGCCCTGACAGGTTGACCAGGATATCGGCCTGCTTGCCAAGCGTTGCCGCGTGTTGCATGGCCCACGCCACGGCATGGGCCGATTCAAGCGCGGGAATGAGGCCCTCGGTGCGTGACAGCGTCATGAACGCGTCCAGGCACGCCGCGTCGTCCATGGCGTAGTACTCCGCGCGCCCCAGGTCTTTGAGATAAGCGTGCTGCGGGCCGACGCCGGGATAGTCCAGGCCGGATGCGATGGAATACACCGGGTCGGGCTCGCCCTCTTTCACTTCCTGCAGCAGGTAAGAATGGAAGCCGTGCAGGGTGCCGGGCTTGCCGTAGCTGAGCGTGGCGGCATGCTTGCCGGTTTCACGGCCCACGCCCGAAGGCTCCACGCCCACCAGACGCACCCCGGGGTCGTTGAGGAAGCCGGAGAAAATACCCATCGCGTTGGAGCCCCCGCCAACGCAGGCGGCAACCACATCAGGCAGCTTGCCCGCCTGCTTAGGGAACTGCTCGCGCGCCTCGCGCCCGACGACAGATTGAAATTCGGCGACCATCATGGGGAAGGGATGCGGGCCAACGACGGAGCCGATGGCGTAGAAAAAATGCGCAGGATCGCGCAGGTATTCGTCAAAGGCGCTGTCCACCGCGTCTTTCAAGGTTTTGGTGCCGCGCCCCACACTGACCACCTTGGCGCCGAGAATTTTCATCTTGGTGACGTTGGGGTGCTCCTTGGCCACATCGATCTCACCCATATGAATCTCGCACGGCAAGCCGACCAGCGCGCAGGCCGTGGCCAGCGCCACGCCATGCTGGCCCGCGCCGGTCTCAGCCAGCACCTTGGTCTTGCCCATGTGTTTGGCCAGCAGCGCCTCGCCCAGACAGTGGTTGATCTTGTGCGCGCCCGTGTGATTGAGATCTTCACGTTTGAACCAGATGCGCGCGCCGCCGCACTGCGCGGTGAGCCGCTTGGCGAGGTAAATGGGACTGGGTCGGCCCACATAATGGGTGTAGAGGTCGTTGAGTTCGTCGCGGTAAGCCGCGGTGTCGCGAATGGACAGGTAGGCACGGCCGATGTCGTCCATGATGGCCTTGAGGTGCGGCGGCAGGTACTGGCCGCCGTAGGGGCCGAAATAGCCACTGGCGTCGGGGCGCAGGTCGATGGGTTGTTGCATGGATTGTCTCCCTGTAAAACATGGAACAGTGGTTTCGCCCAGCCTGAATAACGCCCGGCTGGGCGGCAAACCGATAGTATTCCTGACCCATTCGCGCACTTTGACCTGATTCATGTCTCCCATCTCCACTCCCTACGAAGATTTGATGCGTCACGTCTTCTCCCACGGCCAGGACAAGACCGACCGCACGGGCACGGGCACGCGCAGCGTGTTCGGCCACCAGATGCGTTTCGATCTCTCGGCCGGATTTCCTCTGATCACCACCAAGCGGGTGCATTTCAAGAGCATCGCCTACGAACTGCTCTGGTTCCTGCGCGGCGAGTCGAATGTGCGCTGGCTGCAGGAACATGGCGTGAGCATCTGGAACGAATGGGCGCGCGAAGACGGCGAGCTGGGCCCGGTGTACGGCGTGCAATGGCGCTCCTGGCCGGCGCCAACTGCGGACGACCCGCATCGCACCATCGACCAGATCAGCGAGGTGCTGCGACAACTGCGCACCCAGCCGGATTCGCGCCGCATCATCGTCAGCGCCTGGAACGTCGGCCAGATTGCCGACATGGCGCTGCCGCCCTGCCATGCGTTTTTCCAGTTTTACGTTGGTCCGCCCCGCCAGCCGGGTGAGCCCGGGCGGCTGAGCTGTCAGCTCTACCAGCGCAGCGCCGATCTTTTTCTCGGCGTGCCGTTCAACATCGCCAGCTACGCGCTGCTCACACTGATGGTTGCGCAGCAGACCGACCTGCTGCCCGGCGATTTCATCTGGACAGGCGGCGACTGTCATCTCTACAGCAACCACTTCGCCCAGGTGCAGGAGCAGCTCAGCCGCGCGCCCTACTCCTACCCCACCCTGGAGTTCGCGCGCAAGCCGCCCAGTCTGTTCGATTACACCTTCGACGATTTCGTGCTGAGCAACTATCAGCATCATCCGGCGATCAAAGCACCGGTCGCGGTATGAATAGGGCCCCCACGCTCACTGCGTTCGCTGCCCCCCGAGGGGGCTCTCGCGCCCTTCGGGCGGCCGGGCGGGCGCTCGGCAGCACCCCCACGCTCACTGCGTTCGCTGCCCCCCGAGGGGGCTCTCGCGCCCTTCGGGCGGCCGGGCGGGCGCTCGGCGGCGGCGTCCCCCACGGAGTGATGGCATGACACAGCTCGTTCTCATCGCTGCCGTGGCGCGCAACGGCATCATTGGCAAGGATGGCGGCATGCCGTGGCACTTGCCCGCCGACCTGCAACACTTCAAGCGGCTCACCCTCGGCCATCCCATTCTGATGGGACGTCGCACCTGGGATTCGCTGGGGCGTGCGCTTCCCGGCCGACGCAATATTGTCATCAGCCGTCAGGACGGGTGGCAGGCGGCTGGAGCGGAACACGCTCCGTCGCTCTCCGTCGCCCTCCAGCTTGTGGCCGGCGACGCGCTGGCTTTTGTCATTGGCGGTGCGCAGCTTTACACCCAGGCGCTGCCCCTGGCCGATGTGCTGGAACTCACGGAGATCGACCAGGCATTCGACGGCGACACCCGGTTCCCAGACTGGGACCGGAGCCGTTACGCGGAAACTGCGCGGCAATCGCATACCGCGCCAGAGGGCTGGGCGTATCACTTCGTCACCTACAGCGCCAAAACGCCCTGCAAGACTGCGCGATGAGGTTCTGCGCGGCGTTGTTCGAGGGGGTGGCGGTATGGGCCGGGTTGCCTGCCACTTTGTTTGCCTTGATGCTGCTGCTGGGCTTTCGCCTCAATACCCGATTCACCTGGATTTTGTTGCTTCTGGGCGTGGCCGGGCTGGCCACCGAAGGACTATCCATCGCCTGCGCGGGTTGGTCCGCGGGCACTGCCATCGTGCCCACGCGCAGCGGTTTATCTGCTCTCGCGCAGCCTGTATCCCAGCAACGCATCGGCTGGATCAATGCGGCTTGGCTGGGAAGCGCAGTGCTCATCATTCTTGCCTGCGGCCTGGCGATCTGGCGTCTGGCCCGGCCGCGGCGCGGCAAAGCGAAAACGCTGTAACTGCACTTGCAAGTTGAAACACGCCGGACTCTAGCCATCCGGTAGATTCCTCAAAAACCAAAAGAGGAGACAAGATGCAAGTTCAGCAGGCGGCCGCGGCCAATAAAACCTCGCATATCGCTATTGCCAGTTTCATTGGCACGGCCATCGAGTTTTACGACTTCTACGTTTACGCCATCGCGGCGGCACTGGTCATCGGGCCGGTGTTTTTCCCCAGCGCGTCGCCCACGGCGCAAACCCTCAATGCGTTTGCCACGTTCGGCATCGCTTTCCTGGCGCGTCCTATTGGCTCTTTCCTGTTCGGCCATTTTGGCGACCGCTTCGGGCGCAAATCCACCCTGGTTGCCACGCTGCTGACCATGGGGGTGTGCACCACGCTCATCGGCCTGCTGCCTGGCTATGACCGCATCGGCGAACTCGCGCCGTGGCTGCTGGTCATTCTGCGCATCGGCCAGGGACTGGGGCTGGGCGGTGAATGGGGCGGCGCGGCGCTGCTGGCCACGGAAAACGCGCCCAAGCACCGGCGCGGACTGTTCGGCATGTTTCCGCAGCTCGGGCCGTCGATTGGCTTTCTCGTCGCCAACGGCCTGTTTCTGCTGCTGGGCCTGCTGCTGAGCCACGCGCAGTTCATGGCCTGGGGCTGGCGCATTCCCTTTCTGGTCAGCGCCGTGCTGGTGCTCATTGGTCTGTATGCCCGCATCAAACTCACCGAGACGCCTTTGTTCAAGGCCGCGCAGAACAAACCCGCGCGGGTGCCGCTCAGCGAACTGCTCAGCGGCCATCTCAAGCCACTCATTCTGGGTTCGCTGTCCATCGTGGTGTGCTACGCCCTGTTTTATATCAGCGCGGTGTTCGTGCTGAGCTACGGCATTGGCACCCTGCATCTGCCCAAACCCACGCTGCAGGGTTGGCTGATGCTGGCCATTGTCTGCATGGCTGTGGCCACGGTACTTTCGGCCTGGGCGAGCGACTTGCTGGGCCGCCGCTTGGTGTTAATAGTCTCTGCTGCCGCGGCCATCGCCTGGGGCTTCACACTGGCGCCGCTACTGGGCTCCGCCACCACTGCGGGAGTGGGCCTCTTCCTGTGCGGCGCCCTGTTTCTCATGGGCATGACGTATGCGCCACTGGGCGCGATGCTGCCTGAAATCTTCCCCACCTCGGTGCGCTATACCGGCTCGGGCGCGGCCTATAACCTCGGCGGCATTCTGGGTGCCTCCCTTGCACCCTATGCGGCGCAGGTGCTGGTGGCGCACGGCGGCCTGAGCTGGGTCGGCGGCTATATCTCGGTGGCTGCGCTCATCAGTCTGCTCGCCGTCCTCGGGCTGGGTGAAACTCGGCACCGCGATCTGGCTCAAACGGGTGCCGCCCCACTGTTTTGACAATGTCTGACGACGTACCACGAAGGATTCCAGGATGCGTAATACACAGGGTGTACTGATTGTTCTGTTTGCCGGTCTGTGCGCAACAGCAAACGCCGCCGATGCTCCCATGCAGCCCGGCTTGTGGGGCATGAACATCCAGGGTGAAACCCATGTCGATCCCAATCTCACCGTGCCCATGCAACGTGAGATGAAAATTTGCGTCAAGCCGGGGCAGAAGCCCGAAACCGTGGTCATCCCGGCGGAAGGCAAGCAGTGCACCAGCAGCCACTCCACCTTGGCCGATGGAAAAACACAGTGGACCTTCCACTGTGACATGCCCGGTGCCAAGGTCACCCAGACCGGCACCTTCACCACAAGCCCGGAGACGTTCGATTCGCACTGGACGATCACCAACGTCATGGCCTCTGGAATGACCACAACCACCACGACACAGGTCACCGGAAAGCGCCTGGGCAGTGATTGCGGCAATCTGAAGTAATTCTCCGCGCTGGGGGACTGCATGTACCCGAGGCCACGCGCAAAATCGAGGGTGTAGTGTTATGAGCGGACTACTACTGGACATCAACCTATGGAAGGTCTGCAAAAGTCAGCCGACAGAGTGGTTCGCACGTTGAAGACAGATGAAACAGATCAGCCTTGCTGCGACCGGATTTGAGC
>JAFGXB010000314.1 GCA_016936875.1 Burkholderiaceae bacterium
GACCGCACGCCGCATGGCTTCAGACTCTGCGGTGGACTCCGAACTGGACGCGATGGGCACCGCCTCGCAGGCGAAAAAATCACCGTTGTCGTGGATGTTCAAGGCGTTCGCCCGCTGCGCGCCCTCGACCAGAACCTTGACCGTGCCGTCCGGCAGCTTGAGCATCTGCAGGATGCTGGACAGACAGCCAACCTCAAACAGGTCATCTGGCTTGGGCTCATCCTTGGCCGCGGCTTTCTGGGCGACAAGCATGATTTGCTTGCCGCTTTCCATGGCGGATTCCAACGCCTTGATCGACTTGGGTCGACCAACGAACAAGGGAATCACCATGTGCGGAAAAACAACCACATCGCGCAAGGGCAACAAAGGCAGCGCGGTGAGATCGGTATTTTGTTCAGGGGTATCGGACATGAAGGTCACCCGAAAAGAAGTTGGTGTGCAAATGGGGTCTCGGGCAGATTTTGCAAGCAGGCAAACACAGTCGTGCGCCTGCCGCGATCAAGTCCCCGAGGCCTTCGCGGCATCCTGATAAATCAATAGCGGTTTGGCACCAGCCGAGATCACGTTTTCGTCAACAACCACTCCGGTCACGCCTTGGGCGTTGGGCAGATCGAACATCAGATCAAGCAAAGCCTGTTCGACGATGGAGCGCAGACCACGCGCGCCGGTCTTGCGTTCCAGCGCCCTGCGGGCGATTGCATCAAGCGCCGCCGGACGAAATTCGAGCTTGATGTGATCCATCTCGAACAGCTTCTGGTACTGCTTGACCAGGGAATTCTTCGGTGCGGTGAGGATTTCAATCAGCGCGGCTTCATCAAGCTCTTCAAGCGCAGCCACCACGGGAAGGCGCCCGACCAACTCGGGAATCAGACCGAACTTGATCAGATCTTCCGGCTGCGCCTGTAAGAAGGTCTCTGACAAGCTGCGCTGCGACTGGGTTTTGACTGTCGCGGAAAAACCGATCCCCGACTTTTCAGAGCGATTGCGAATCACCTTTTCCAGGCCATCGAATGCGCCGCCGCAGATGAAGAGGATATTGGTGGTATCCACCTGAATGAAGTCTTGATTTGGATGCTTGCGCCCGCCCTGCGGCGGCACAGAGGCCATGGTGCCTTCGATGAGTTTGAGCAAGGCCTGCTGCACGCCCTCGCCCGAAACGTCGCGCGTGATACTGGGGTTGTCTGATTTGCGGGAAATTTTGTCGATTTCGTCGATATAGACAATGCCCCGCTGGGCCCGCTCGATTTCGTAATTGCAGTTCTGCAGCAATTTCTGAATGATGTTTTCCACATCCTCGCCCACATAACCGGCTTCGGTCAGCGTGGTGGCATCGGCAATGACAAAAGGAACGTTGAGCAAGCGCGCCAGGGTTTGCGCCAGAAGGGTTTTGCCCGAGCCGGTCGGGCCGACCAGCAGGATGTTGCTCTTGGCGAGTTCGACCTCACTGGTCTGGCCGACGTGTTTCAGGCGCTTGTAGTGGTTGTACACGGCCACTGCCAGAATGCGCTTGGCCGCCTCTTGCCCGATGACGTACTGATCAAGGATGGCCTTGATTTCAGACGGGGTGGGGAGATCGGAATTCACGACCTTGCCGTTGGCATCCGTGGCGGTCACCTCGTCACGAATAATTTCGTTGCACAGATCAATGCACTCGTCGCAGATGAACACCGACGGGCCTGCGATCAGTTTTTTGACCTCGTGCTGACTCTTGCCACAAAACGAGCAGTACAGGGTTTTTTCACCAGAGGACGATTTTTTTTCAGCCATGAGCGTGTGCGTTCAAAGTCGGGTTCAGGAGCGTTTGGCAATGACTTCATCAATCAGGCCATACTCCTTGGCTTGATCGGCCGACATGAAAAAGTCACGCTCAGTGTCGATGGCGATTTTTTCCAGCGACTGTCCGGTGCGCTCGGCCAGAATGCCATTGAGCCGCTCGCGCAGATAAAGAATCTCGCGGGCCTGAATTTCAATATCGGTGGCCTGCCCTTGCGCGCCGCCGGAGGGTTGGTGAATCATGATGCGCGAATTGGGGAGCGAGTAGCGCTTGGCCTTCGCACCAGCCGCCATCAAAAAAGCGCCCATGCTGGCCGCGATGCCGGTACACAGCGTGGACACATCGGGCTTGATGAACTGCATGGTGTCGTAAATGGCCATGCCTGCCGACACCGATCCACCAGGGGAGTTGATATAGAGCGAAATGTCCTTGTCCGGATTTTCGGATTCAAGGAACAGCAGTTGCGCGACGACCAGATTGGCCATCTGGTCGTTGATCGGCCCGACCAGGAAAATCACCCGCTCACGCAGCAGGCGCGAATAAATGTCATACGCGCGTTCACCGCGGCCGCTTTGCTCGATGACCATGGGCACCAGGCCCAGGTTTTGAATGTCAGTTGCGCTCATGGAAGGATCAAACGTGAAGGTGGATACAGATTAGCACGCAGCTTGCGGGGGCGACGCAAGGGTGTGGGATTTCCGCAAGCAATTTGCGGAAGCAGTCGTGCGCCACAAAACAAAGGCCGCTGCACGCAGAAGCACGCAGCGGCCCGTATGCGCAAGACGAGCGTCAGTTCTGGCCCATCAGCTCGTCAAAACTCAGCGACTTGTCCGTGGTCTGCGCTTGCGCGAACACAAAATCCGTCACATTGTTTTCCATCACGATGGCTTCAGCCTGCGCCATGCGCTCCTGGTCGGCGTAATACCAGCGAATCAGTTCTTCCGGTTGCTCGTAGCTGGCGGCCAGTTCTTCCACGTAACTGCGCAGCTGCTCCGGCTTGGGTTGCAGTTCATGTTGCTTGACCAGCTCGGAAACGATCAGGCCCAGACGCACGCGGCGTTCCGCTTGTTCCTTGAACAGTTCGGGCGGCAGGGGGGCCTTGTCGGCATCTTTCATGCCACGCTCGGCCAGATCCTGGCGGGCACTCGCCATCAATTCGTTGATCTCGTTTTGCACCAATGCGCTCGGCAGATCGACAGGAACGGCCTTTTGCAACACGTCCATCACCGCCAGCTTGTTGCGCTGCGTCAGGCGGGATTTGACTTCGCGCTGCAGATTGTTGCGAATATCGTCGCGCAGGCGTTGCACATCGCCATCGGCGACGCCGAGCGCCTTGGCAAATTCTGCATCCACGACCGGCAGCAGCGGCCACTCCACCTGGGTGACTTTGAGCGTGAACTGGGCAGTCTTGCCGGCAACCGCGCGGCCTTGATAGTCCTCCGGGAAGTGCAGTTCAAAAATCTTGCTCTGCCCGGCTTGCAGGCCTTGGGTTGCCGCTTCGAATTCGGGCAGCATGCGGCCTTCGCCTTGCACAAAACTGAAGCCTTCAGCCTTGCCGCCATCAAACGCGGTGCCGTCGATCCGGCCCTCGAAGTCCACGGTGACACGGTCACCGTCCTGCACTTCCAGACCTTCGGCGGTTTGTCCGTTGGCAGCAGCCTCGCCGCGGCGGACAAATTCGGTGCGCTGCTTGCGCAGGACGTCAACGGTTTTGTCAATGGCCGCATCATCCACGGCGGCGGTCACGCGCTCGATGGTTTGCGACGACAGATCGGGAATCTGCACATCGGGATACACCTCGAAGGTGGCATCGAATGCCATGACATCGGCGTCGACGCCTTCCGTCTTGGGGGTGAACTCCGGCTGACCGGCCACGCGGAGGCGGGCGCCGGTGGCCGCTTCATAAAACGCGTTGCCGATTTTGTCTTGCAGCACTTCCATTTCCACGGACGGCGCGTAGCGCTGCGTCACCATGGACATGGGCACCTTGCCCGGACGGAACCCGGGCAGACGCAGGGTGCGGCTCAGATTCTTCAGGCGGGCGTTGATTTCAGTTTGCACAGAGGCCTTGGGAACCGACACGGTTACACGGCGCTGCAGTTTGTCCAGGGTTTCGACTGTCATGAAAAAATCCAGTGTTCAATGAAAGGGGATCAATCTCCGTCAAGCCCTTGGCTTGCCGGTTGGTGCGAGAGGGGGGACTCGAACCCCCACGCCGGTGAAGGCGTCAGGACCTAAACCTGGTGCGTCTACCAATTTCGCCACCCTCGCGGGGTGATCTGCTGCCTAAAGCTGTCAGCCACAAGGCGCGAGCTGTCTGCCAGCCGCCGATTGTTTTTTTAGGCAATCGGCTATTCTAGCCTCGCTGCGCGGATCTGCTGGGC
>JAFGXB010000315.1 GCA_016936875.1 Burkholderiaceae bacterium
CACGACAGACGAGACGGCGCCGATCCCCACACCCGTGGGCAGAAGCCAGG
The DNA here is from genome assembly GCA_016936875.1 of Burkholderiaceae bacterium. Classification (GTDB taxonomy): domain Bacteria; phylum Pseudomonadota; class Gammaproteobacteria; order Burkholderiales; family Burkholderiaceae_C; genus Thiomonas. Next base: position 51 of record JAFGXB010000315.1, read on the forward strand.
GCGATTGCGGTACATGCTCCTGGCTTTCGCCCATTTTGCGGTTTTTTCCCAGCGCCATCTGCACCGCCATCACCGCACAAAATCCCGCGATGACATAGCGCAGCATCTGGCCGCTCAGCATCTGGGCCAGATGCGCACCGGCAAAACCGCCGATGACCATTCCCGGCGCCAGCCAGCGCCAGCTTGGCCACAGCACGCCGCCGCGGCGAATATGCGCAGTGGCAGACGAGATGAAGGTGAGCACGATACTGGCCATCGACGTGGCCACAGCCACATGAATCACCTCATCGGCCGGAATGCCCAGCGCGGGCAAGGCAAAACTGAGCGCCGCGACCAGCAGCAATCCGCCGCCGATTCCCAACAGTCCGCCGAGAAAACCGGCAGATGCACCGGCCAATAGAAAAATCGTGAGGGAAAGCAACATCGTCATCTTCTTGTCGTGAGAGCCGGGCGGTCGATACCGCGAGAACGCCCCAAGCCTAACTGCCCAGTCCGCACTCTGCCCAGCCACGATCGCTGCGCATTGCAAAACCGGCAGGCGAGCCACAAGAAAAAAGCCCGCAGACTGGACCGTCTGCGGGCTTGATCGGAAACGCAAAGAGATCAGTCCTTGCGCTCTGGATGCAGCAGACGCTCCATGCCGATGAGCTTCATCATGTACTTCTCGTAAATCGGCTCGGAATTGCCCTTCTTCATCTTGCGGATGAAATATTTCTCGAACGCGATTTTCGCCAGGTGGACCCATTTGCCCTCGCCAAACCAGTTGACGTTGCGCGGCGGGATTTGGGGAATGGCCACGAACGCCGCACCAGTGTTGCCAAAGTCGGCCAGGCAGATGGCTTGCCAGGTTCCGCGGTGGGTGGGCTGCTGACCCTTGAGCTCTTCTTCCAGATTGTGGACGATCGCGGTCACCATCGACTCGATCATGTAACCCGTCTTGGGCACGCCGCAGGCCACAGGGGTCGGGCCCGTGGGCGGAATGGCGATGCACACACCGGCCGAGTAGATGTTTTTGTATTTCGGGCTACGCTGGTGCTGGTCAACGATGACAAAACCGCGCGGGTTGCAAAGCCCCTCCACAGCCGCAACCGCATCCACGCCCTTGAAGGCCGGCAGCATCATGGAGTGTTTGAACGGCAGCTCATGCTGCTTGACCAGATTGCCCTGCATGTCCAGTTCATCAACAAACATCTTGCCATCTTCCACCTTGGTGGTCTTGGCGTTGGTGATCCAGCGGATGTCATGGCTGCGGAATGCGCTTTCCATGATGCCCTTGGAGTCGCCCACGCCATCGAGACCCAGATGGCCGATATAGGGTTCGGAGGTCACATAGGTGATGGGCACCTTGTTGCGGATTTTTTTCTTACGCAGCGCGGTGTCGAGCACCATGGTGTATTCGTAAGCAGGGCCGAAGCAGCTCGCGCCCGGCATCGCACCCACGATCACCGGCCCCGGGCTGGCAACCAGCTTCTCGTAGTCGGCGTAGCACTTCTCGGCATGGTCGATACTGCAGATCGAATTGGTGTAGCCGCCGTGCGGGCCCGAACCCGGCACTTCTTCGAAAGACAGCTTGGGGCCGGTGGTGATGATGAGGAAGTCGTAGTTCACCTTGGCGCCGTCTTGCAGGGTCAGCGTGTTGCTCTCCGGCTCGATCTTGGTCACCGACTTGGGAATGAAGTCGATGCCTTTGCGCTCCAGATACGGCTTGATCGAAAAAATCACCTCGTCTCTGCTGCGCCAGCCCACCGCCACCCAAGGATTGGATGGCACGAACTGGAAATAATCCACGGCATTGATGACCGTGATCTTGTGTGACTTACCCAGCGCTTCCCGCGCTTCGTAGGCGGCTGGCATGCCCCCAATGCCGGCGCCCAAAACAACGATATGTGCCATACCCTGGTCTCCTGGTGTGCAAATCAATGCCCGAATGTGCTCGGGCGGCCTTACAACAACTTCGGCTCATTCAGCTGAGCAAGTCGAAATCGCAATCCTTGAGAAATTTAGAAACCGGTGCAGTTTTTAGTAGGCGATGCCGCAGACATCGTTTTGGAAACAAGCAGCAGCGACTCATCAAGTTTCTAGCATTCAAGCATATCTACACAGCCCCTTTTATCTCGGGGAATCCCGCCAAGCCCGCCAAAAAACCTTGATTAAACGCAATTTTCACAAGGCCGCATCGGTGTTAGTCCTAGTCTGGAAAAACCCTAATACTCCCGGAAGCATCGCGAATTCTTTCTCTATACTTGATTTGAGACAAGTTGATCCGTTGATCATCACCGCGGTTGCACACACAGAGGTCGCCGCACAACACCTGGAGGAAGCCAACTGATGCGCAATACACCTCGTCCACTCTGGAACCCTTACGTTGCCGGGGTTCTGTTGGGTCTGGGACTTCTGGCCACTTTTCTCGTCACCGGAAACGGCTATGGCGTGACGGGTGCAACCACCCTGGCAACGGCCGCCGTCGCTGGCAAGGTCGATCCCAATGCGGTCGCCGCTCACACCTATCTCCACAATCTGTTTGAAGTCGGGCTGGATCGCTGGATCGTCTGGGAAGTCGTCGGTCTGGCCATCGGCGCGCTGATCGGCAGTGTGCTGGCCGGACGCTTCAAGTTTCAGATCGATGGCCCCTCTCAGGCCGGGCGTAGCTTGCGCCTCGTGCTCGCCGTGATCGGAGGGATCGCCGCCGGTTTTGGCGCCCGCCTGGCGCTGGGCTGCACCAGCGGCATGGGCCTCTCCGGATCGGCCACTCTGGCGGCTGCCGGGTTTCTGTTCCTCATCGGCTTTTTCATCGCCGGCATCATCTTTGGGCAACTGACAAAAGGACTCTGGAAATGAGCTTCCCTCTTGGATACACCGGCCCGCTGTCGGGCATCATTCTCGGTCTGATCTTTGGTTACGTTCTTGAAAACGCAGGCTTTGGCAGTGGCTGCAAGCTCACCGCCCAGCTCCGGTTCAAGGATTGGGCCGTCTTCAAGGTCATGTTCACCGCCATTCTGGTTTCTGCCGGCGGTCTGTACCTGCTGCAAGGCATGGGCGTCATCGAAGTCAGCAATATGTTCGTGCCCTCGGTATTCATCTGGGGCAGTTCGCTCGGTGGCGTGCTCATCGGTGTGGGCATGGCCGTCGGCGGCTACTGCCCGGGCACCTCGATCGTGGCCCTGTTCTCCGGCAAGCTCGATGGCCTGATCTTCCTGCTGGGCATTGCCATCGGCACCCTGGGTTTCAACTCCGTGTTCAGCTCGATCGAAGGCTGGGCCTGGAAACAGGTCGGCCCGGATGGACTCACCTTGCCGCAACTGCTGCACCTGCCCGCGTGGGCCGTTTGGGGCTTGCTGTTCGCCGTGCTGGTGATCGTCGGTTACCTCACGCGCACCAATATGCAGTCGCGTAGCGCCAGCGGCAAGACATCCAGCTCCTTTGCGGCGCAAAACAGCTAAATTCACGGAGGCTGTCAGCGGCAAGCCCTGTCAACACGTTCATTGCGGACAGGGCCGCAAACAGTTGTCCTGCATTTCCAACCACTCATCAGGAGTTTCACATGGCCAAAGCCCGTATCAAACTGTCCCACGCCCTTCCCGCCCTGGCTCTCGCTGCCGCTGTGGTCGCCCCCATGCCGCAAGCCCTGTCCAGCCTGTCCGCTACCGGGATTGCGCATGCTTCGAGCAACCCCTGCGCACCGAGCAATCCTTGCGCTCCTGCCAAGAAAATGGACAAAAAAATGGAAAAGAAGAGCAGCAATCCCTGCGCTCCGACCAAGAGCAGCAACCCCTGCGCTCCGTCCAAATAAGCTGATTTGAATCCATGACGCGGTTCCTGCCCGCTCAGCCACCGCGTCATGTCACTCCATGATCCAGTCTGCTTCTCTGTTGTCTGGTCACGCGCCCAGAGGTCGACGTCATACTGTCGAGCTGTTGCGCAAGCTGCCCTTGCAAGAGCGAAGCGATCTGTATGCATCCGGGCTCAAAGCGCTTGAGTCCACCCAGTCTCTGCTGCAACAGGGGAAAACAGTGATCTCAGAGATCATTGGCCCGTCGGCTTATGTCGAATGGGAGCACTATCCCAAGCGGGATGCCAAAAGCCGCACTGGCGCGCTGTTCTATTACCACGCGCACGCCGCCGCCCAAAGAATGCCCGCAGAACATGGCCATTTCCATGTGTTTGCTCCCAATAACCGCGCCGAATGCCCCTCCGACCAGAGATACACTCATATCGCTGGTTTGTCGGTCGATGCGCGCGGTATGCCGCTGCGCGTCTTCACCACCAATCAATGGGTCACGGCGGAATGCTGGGAAGATGCCGAGCGCGTGTGTGCCCTGGCGCGCCAGACTGCGCTCAAGGATGCAAAACCACACCGGGTCGGGCAATGGTTGGACGCAGTCTTTGCTTTTTTTCGTCCCCAAATCGACCTTGTCGCGCACTTGCGCGACGCGCGCATCAAAGCCCTTCAAGAGCGCGGACGCCGCCATTTGTTTGAAGACCGGCGCACCCACATCTTGAGCCAGTGTCGTATCGATTTTTCGACGCAGATTCTTGCGTTGGAGGAGTTGGGCGCGTAGGCGCCCTGAATAAAGCCGGGCGGGTACACGCCCTGAAACTGCAGTTCCACTAATCCAAACGAGGAGCCAACATGAAACTGAAACACCTGATCGGCATGAGCATCATCGCTGCAGCCGCCGCACAAGCCGCCGGAGCGACCACGCTGCCCGGTCCGCTGGTCACCCCCCAGTGGCTGAATGCCAACAAGGATGCCGTGACCATTGTGGACATCCGCGATGATGTCAAAACCTTCACTGAAGAACCGAAATTCGATGTGGATGCCAAAACCAAGGTCAAGACACTGGCCAAGACCGGTGGCCATATCGCGGGGGCAATTCCCGTCGACTTTGGCAAAATCCGCCAGGAACGCACCGTGGACGGGGTCAAGATCAAGGCGCAGTTGCCCACTGCCGAGTTCTTTACCAAGGTCATGGAAGACTCCGGCCTGAACAAGACCGACAAGCCCATTGTCATCGTGCCCACCGGCGAGAGTGTCGACTCCATGGACATGGCGACCCGCCTGTACTTCCAACTGCGCTATTTTGGTGAGCCGCGCGACAAGGTTGCCATCCTCAACGGCGGCGTCAACGCCTGGATTCAGGCCGGCCTGCCCGTTTCCACCGACAAAGTCACCCCGGCCAAGGGCAACTGGACGGCTGGTGCGGAAGACAAAACCATTCTGGCAACCATGCAGCAAGTCAAGGAAGGCCTGCAAGGCGGCAAGGATCAATTCGTTGATGCCCGCCCGACCGCGCAATTCCTCGGCATTGTGAAAAAGCCGATCAACAAGACCGGTGGCCACCTGCCTGGTGCGCGTTCCTTCCCGACTGACGCCATCGTCAAGCCGGTTGGCGCAGCGCATGAGTTCATGAGCGCCGATGACTACAAAAAGATCTACGCCGAGTTCAACATCCAGCCCGATGCGCAGACCATCACCTACTGCAACACCGGCCATCTGGCTTCTGGCGCCTGGTTCGTGACCCACGAAATTCTGGGCAACAAGAACTCCAAGCTCTACACCGGCTCGATGATCGAATGGACCAACCTGGGCAACCCGACTGTCGGTTTGCCACAGTAAGCGTTTGATGCCGCTCTGCGGCACGACCTTCAGCGCCCGGGCCCTCCCGGGCGTTGTCGTTTTAACCCCCTCATTCAGGCGGGAAATGCACACTCTTGGTGGCTGAATAGGGGACTGCGCAGTTCTCCCCGGGAAAGGCGTGAGATATTTCACAGTCAGTCTCGCGCGAAACCCGATCAAATAAGGGCTTGTGCCATCTACGCTGGTCTTTCACAATTTGGCGGTTGTTTCACCCTTCCATCGACATCACTGAGGTCAAGCATGTTCATCCGCAACTCCCGTTTCAGCTTCTGGCGCATGGCTGTGGCATCTTTCGCCGCGCTGCTGCTGGGCGCCTGCGCTGCAGGCAACTATCCGCCCGCACCGAGCAAAATCACGCAGGGCACGTATCACTACAAGGTCGGCGCCGGAGACACCCTTAACGTCAATGTCTGGCGCAACCCGGATTTGTCGATGTCCATCCAGGTGCGGCCGGACGGAAAAATCTCCACGCCGCTGGCCCCCGATGTGCAGGCGGCCGGGCAGACGCCAGGCGACATCGCCAAGGAAATCGAGGCGAGACTGTCCAAGTATGTACGCGACCCCGTGGTGTCTGTCGTCGTGACCGGCTTCCAGGGCCCTTACAACCAGCAGATTCGCATC
>JAFGXB010000316.1 GCA_016936875.1 Burkholderiaceae bacterium
CTCGCCCAGTGCGGACAACAACTGGCCGGTTTCATCCTTGGAGGCTGAGGTCACCCGCACGGAGAGATCACCCTCGGCTACGCGCTGTGCCACCGACACGGCTTGGCTCAGGGGGCGGGTGATGGAGCGGGTGATCAGCCAAGCGGCGAGGATGGCCAGCAGCACGGCAGCAACGGCCAGTGCCACGCTCATCATGACCGCGCTGCGGTAGGCAGCGACGCTTTGCGCGGTGAGGTCGTCCGTTTGTTTGCGCAGCAGGGTGTTGATGCGCTCAGACTGGGTGCGGACATCGCGGGAGTTCTCCAGGCCGGACTTCAAATAGTCGGCCTGCGCCTGCCCAAAGTTTCCGAGTTTGATCTGGGCCATAGCGGTTTGCTGAAAGCCGCGGCCTTGCTGAATTGCCGTCTGCAAAGCGCCGAGCATGGTCTGCAACTCCGGGCTCGGCTTGAGGTTTTCAATGGTTTGATATGCCGTATCCGTGCTGGCTTTGACGGCTTGAAAACGCTGCAGATCATCCGGCTCCAACTGCTGTTGCAGCATGATGCGAAACAGCATGCGGTTGGCCGCCGACTGGTTCAGCTCCATGGTGTGCACCGCACGTTCCTTGAGCAGTCTGTTCTGTGTGATGGTGTTCAGGTTGGCATCGATCTGCGAGGCCTGCATCAGACCGACGAGGGCCGTGATGATGAGCAGCAGAATGACAACGCCAAAGCCCAAGCCCAGGCGGGCACCGATTTTGAGATGGTTGAACATGATGAACGGAGTGGAGGGGTGTGAGGGAGATCAGGAAGCCAGAGCCGTTTGCCGTGCTTCGAGGCCTTGGCGACTGGCGCGGCCGACAAGGGTGGGCACATCGAGAATCAGGGCCACTTCGCCTGTCCCCAAAATCGTCGAGCCGCTGATGCCTTGCAGATGGGTGAACAGCGCGCCAAGCGGTTTGATGACAGTCTGGTATTCACCCAGCAGCGCATCCACCACCAGCCCGGCGCGCTGGCCCGCGGTTTGGGTGACGACCACATTGCGGCGAACCGGGCTCGTGGTCTGGGGTGCCTCTTCGCCTTCAAGCGCCTCCCGCAGATGCAGCAGCGGCAGCACCTCGCCGCGCAGGTTGATGTAGCCCGGTTTCTGCTCTGTGGGGTGAAATTCCATGCACTCCACCACCGCGTCCAGCGGCAGGACATAGGTGTGCTCGGCGCTGCGCACCAGGAAGCCGTCGATGATGGCCAGAGTGAGCGGCAGGCGCAGGCGCGTTTGCGTGCCCTGGCCTGCAACGCTCTGGATGTCGATGCTGCCGCGGATGGCTTCGATATTGCGCTTGACCACGTCCATGCCCACACCGCGGCCAGAGAGGTCGGTGATGGCGTCGGCGGTGGAGAAGCCGGGCTCGAAAATCAGCGTCCACACCTCATGGTCTGGCAGGGTGGCGGCCGCCTCGGGTTTGAGCAGACCGCGTTCCACGGCCTTGGCGAGGATGCGCTCTCGGTTGAGCCCGCCGCCGTCGTCGGCCACGGTGATGAGGATGCTGCCAGAATCGTGGCAAGCCGAGAGCTTGAGCGTGCCTTGCGGCGGCTTGCCGCGCGCGGCGCGCACCTCCGGCGACTCGATGCCGTGATCCATGGAGTTGCGCACCAGATGCATCAGCGGATCGGCGATGCGTTCCACCAGCGTCTTGTCCATCTCGGTGTCCGCGCCCTCGATGACCAGGGCGATGTCCTTGCCGATCTCCCGCGACACATCGCGCACCACGCGCTGGAAGCGGGCGAAGGTCTCGCCAATTTCCACCATGCGCAGTTTCAGCGCGCGCTCGCGGATGTCTTCCACCAGCCGCGTGACTTGCGCCGCGGCTTCGAACTGTGCGGCGCTCTGCGCGTGCAGGGCATTGCCGGCGCTGGCGATCACCAGTTCGCCCACGAGGTTGATGAGGGCGTCGAGCTTGTCTGCGGCAACGCGCAGCATCTGGCTGTCGCGGCTGCGTTTGTCCTTGACCTGCTTTTGCTTGTCGAGCGCGGCCTGCACGATGGGTTGGTGGGTGGCGCCTTCGCGCACCAGAATTTCGCCCAGCGGTGCGGCGGGCGCGCCGCCAGCCTGCGCGTCGTGCTGCGTGTTGAGCGCGTCGGCCAATTCCTTTTGCGTGAGTGTGCCGATCTGCACCAGAATGTCGCCCAGCCGCAGATCATCTTCCGGCATGCTGCGAATGAGCTGCACATAGTCGGCAATGCGGCTGTGGGCGGGCAGGATGCGGATGATGCTGTCTTCCTGCACGAACTCGAACACGGCGGCGATTTCTTCCTTGCTGGCCTCGCTCCTGAAGTTGATTTCGAAGCCGAGATAGCTGGTTTCGGCGTCCATGATGTCGAGCGCGGGCAGGGCGTCGGTGAGGGTGACCAGGCCGACGATCTCGCCCAGACTGCGCAGATAGCGAATGAACGCCAGCGGGTCCATGCCGTTGCGCAGGCTGTCGGCGCCGAAACGCAGCGACAGATGCCAGGTGGCCGTGCTTGCCGCGCCATGCGCCAGAATGGTGACGGGGTCTGCCTCGTTTCGCGTTGGCTGCGTTTGCACGGGCGCGGCGGTGGCAACGACCAGGGCGTTTGCGGAGTGTTCGGCGTTTGCGGCGGGTTGTTGCGCGGCCTGCAGGCGGGCCACCAGCGCCAGCTCTTCGGGCGTGCCGCTGACGCATTCGCCTTGCTGGTCCACTTGCTGGATGAGTTGGGCGAGATGGTCGCGGCCTTGCAGCAGCACGGCCACGAGTGCGTCGCTGACCGCCAGCTTGTCGGCGCGCATCAGATCGAGCACGCTTTCCAGATGGTGGGTGAAGCGCACGATGCCGTCCAGCCCGAACAAGCCGGCCGATCCCTTGATGGTGTGGGCGCCGCGAAACAAAGCGTTGATGCGCTCACCCGCATCACCCTGCGCGTGCGTTTCCAGCTCCATCAGCCCTTGCTCCATGCTTTCGAGCAGTTCCTGCGCCTCGACAATGAAGGAGCGCATGGCCTGTTGCATCTGTTGTTCGAAGCTCATGGCTGTGCCCTCCTCGCTGAGTTCGACTCCCCGAGGGAGTTGAGTGCCCCTTCGGGGCGGTGGTGCGGTGCGCGCATGGTCACTCCTTTGTCTGGGTGGGGTGGCCGAACTCGACCACCGGGTCGCCGAAATAGGCCAGCAGACCGCAGAGTTCGAGCGCGTCGATCACCGCCGGGCTGTGCGCGACGAGCTTGAGGCTGTGCTCCAGATTGCTGGCCTGCTGCTTGGCCGCGAGCAGGATCTGCACGCCGGAGGCGTCGATCTCGTCTACTTCGGCGAGTTGCAGCTCGACCAGTGGATGCTGGGCAATGCGGTCGGCAAGGTGCTCGCGCACCTGCGCGGCGGCGTAAATGTCCAGCGCGCCCTGCAGCGCAAGGCTGCAGGCCGGGCCGGCTTGATGTTCGGTGATGTCCACGGCGTCTCCTGTGGGGGTTTTTTTAGGGGGCGATGAGCTTGGATACGGCCGTCAGCATCTGCGCCGGCTGGAAGGGCTTGACCACCCAGGCACGGGCTCCCGCGGCCTGACCCTTGGCCTTCATGTCGTCCTGGCTCTCGGTGGTGAGCATGATGATGGGGGTGAACTTGTAGTCGGGCTTTTGCTTGATCTCTTTCACCAGGGTGATGCCGTCCATATTGGGCATGTTCACGTCGCTGATGATGAGGTGGATCTTGCGGCCGTCGAGCTTGGTCAGCGCGTCCACGCCGTCGCAGGCTTCGATGACTTCGTAGCCTGCGCTGGCCAGGGCGATGTTGACCACCTGGCGCAGCGAGGCGGAGTCGTCGACGATGAGAATGGTTTTGGACATGGCAATGTGCAAGTCAATGCGGTTGAGTGAAAGGGAGGGAAGATCGGCAGAGCAGTGCGGGGATGCAGCTCAGAAGAAGGTGATGTCGCCGCCGTCCTGCGCATCCGCCGTGGACTGGCCGCCGTGATTGAGGCGCTGTTCCTGCGTGGTGTAGCCACTGGCGATGCGCTGCATGAACTGCGGCGTGTCGAGCTGGGCTTCTGCGTTGCTGGCGCGGCGCGATTGGTAGCTCTGCAGCTCCACCACCAGCGCGTCCAGGCTGTCGCGGCTGTGGGTAAGAATCTGGCTGACCCGGTCCTGGAACTGCAGCGAGACCAGCACGTCGCCGATTTCCTCGCGAATGCCGCTGCTCTCGCGCTGCAGCAGGTCGCTGGATGCGGAAAGCCCTGTGGCCACATCGCGCAGGCGGGCGAGCACCTGGTCGATGGACGACTCCGAACGGGTGAGGAATTGCTGCTCCTCCTTCTGCGATTGTTCGGCCGAGCGGGTGAGGGTTTGAATGGCGCCGGTGATGATCTGCACCTGCTCGCCCATCTTGCGGCCGGTATCGCGCGATTGCGCCGAGAGCTTGCGCACTTCATCGGCCACCACGGCGAAGCCGCGGCCGTTTTCTCCGGCGCGCGCGGCTTCGATGGCGGCATTGAGCGCGAGCAGATTGGTCTTGGCGGCCAGCGCGGCCACTTCGGCGGACATTTTTTCCAGCGCGTCGGTGTAGCGCGACATGCCCAGCACTTCGCTCACCATGGCGGCGCGTTTGGCCAGTGCGGCGCGCAGCTGATCGAGCACCTCGCCCAGCTCGCCTTCACTGCGCTGGAACACGGCCACCACGCCTTCGCCGCCGTCCATGCCGGCCGCCGCGTGCTGCGAGGCTTTGACGGCGTTTTCCAGCCGACTGTGCAGGCTGGAAAAACGCTGACTCAGCGCGAGGATGGCGGTTTCCATCTGCGTCCGGCCAACGTCGATCTGCTGGCCGAGAACTGGCAGCGCCTGCGCGCACAGGGTGTCGATTTGCGCTGCGGCGTCAACTGATTGTGTGGTGTTTGAGTTGGTCATGGCAGGTTCAGGGGAGCGGGGCAGTGGAATTGCGCGGCCAGTTGCCGCACGACGGTTTCGAGCTGGTCGATGTCGGAGCTTTTGTCAAAGAAATAATCCGCGCCGCCATGCAGGCCACGCGCGCGGTGCTGCGAGTTGGCGTGCTGGGTGAACATGGCGATGCGCACATCGCTGCGGCTGGCCTTGATGCGTTGCAGCAGTTGCAGCCCGTTTTCGCCGGGCATCTCGATATCGAGCACGATGAAGCGCACCGCCCCGGCGGTATCGGCTTGCAGCAGACGCAGCGCCTGCTGGGCGCTCTCGGCCTGCAGCACGCCCTGCACCCCGGCGATGCCGCAGAGCAGATGCGCCAGGCGCTCGCGCACCAGCGCGGAATCGTCGACCACCATCAGTTGCATGTGTGAAATCTCAAAGGGACAAAAATCATGGGGCCATTGTTGAAGCTTGGCGCGGTTGCTGCCATCGGTCAGCGGCGCGTGGTGGCATCGGACAAGGGCGCGCGGAGGGGTCGGAAATTTCTGACAGCCAACGGCGCTACCCCCCATCACACCAGGTCGTGGTCGAGGGCGTAGCGCACCAGATCGGCGTCGCGGCTCAGGGCCATTTTTTGCATCAGATGCGTTTTGTGCGTACTCACCGTTTTGACGCTCAGATGCAGTTCCCGCGCCACTTCCCCCACGGTGCGCCCGGCGCCGATGCGCAGCAGAACCTGCAATTCACGGTCGCTCAGAGATTGGTGCGGCAGGACATTGGCGGCGTCACCATCCTGAAAGTGATTGGCGAGCTGCTCGGCCACCGGCGCGGTGAGGTAGCGCTTTCCACTGGCCACCGTGCGGATGGCATCGATCAGGATCTCGGGCGCGCTGTCTTTGGTGAGATACCCCGCCGCGCCGCCGCGCAGGACACGCATGGCGAACAGGTGTTCGGCATGCATGCTGAGCATCAGCACCGGCAGGCGGGGATGGCTGGTTTTGATGCGCTTGAGCAGGTCGAGGCCGTCGCTGCCCTGAAGGGAGACATCGAGCAGAACCGCGCTCCAGGTGGCATTGCGGATGGCGGCCAGCGCCTGCGTGGCGTCGCCGCACCAGTGGGTTTGCAGGCCGTCTGCCTCCAGCATGCGCGCCAGTCCGGCGCCCACCAGGGCGTGGTCGTCCACGATGAGGATGCGTGCGGCGTTCATGGAGGGCTCATGGACGGCTCAGGCCGTCGCTGGCTCGGTGCAGGGCACGCGCAGACGGATGGTGGTGCCGCTGTCGAGCGCGCTGATGCAATCGAGCGCGCCGCCCAGCAGATGGGCGCGCTCGCGCATGCCGCGCAGGCCGAAGGAGGTCTGGCTGGTCTGCGTCTGACTGGTGAAACCCAGTCCGTCGTCAACGATGTCGAGGGCGATCAGCCCCGGCGTGCGGGTGAGGGTGAGGCGCACGGACTTGGCCCGCGCGTGGCGGGCAATATTGGTGAAGGCCTCCTGCGCAATGCGGAAAATCTGGATGGCCGTCATGTCGTCAAGCTCTCCGGCGCTGTCGAGCTGGTGCACAACGGGAATGTCGTAGCGCTGGGTGAATTGCTCGGCCAGCCACGTCAGCCCATCGGTCAGTCCCAGGTCGAGCACGGCAGGACGAAGCTGGGCGGCCACCCGCCGTCCGGCGGCCGTGGCGGCATCCACCAGGCTGGTCATGCTGTTGAGTTGCGCGTCGTCCGGCCCCAGTCGGCGGCGCAGCAGGCTGATGTCCATTTTCAGCGCGGTGAGCAACTGGCCGAGTTCGTCGTGCATGTCACGGGCAAGCCGGGCGCGCTCCTGCTCGCGGGCATGTTCCATATGCGCGGCCATGTCGCGCAGGTCAGACTCGCGGCGGCGCGCATGGCTGATATTGATCATGATGCCGTCCCATTGGGCATGGTTGGCGCTGGGGCGAGTGACGGCGGCGCGGATGTTGATCCACTTGATTTCGCCTTCGGTCAGAATGCGGCCTTCCCAGTTCCAGGGCTCGCCATGCAGGGCACTGGCTTGCAGTGAGGCGTGAAAATCAGCCTGATCGGCCACATGAATGCGCCCGATGAAGGCGCTGCTGGAGCGTTGCAGCGCGGCGGCGCTCAGGCCGCAGACCATCTGCGCCGAGGCGCTGGCCTGGGTGAACTGCAATTGCCCCGGGCGCTGGAGCAGCTGGAACACCAGGCCAAAGTCCGAAAGGGGATGCGACGCCCACTGCAGATCGGTCTGGGGGGCATTGCGGACGGATGTTGGAGGTGTGTGGGGCGTTGACACAGGCGGCACATTGCAGTGGTTTTACATTTCACTTAACGGCCCAGCCCGGGAAAACTTGAATCTGCGCAGCGTGTTCTGCGTGTCTCAGGGCCGCCTCGCTGCGCTGGGGTAAGACCTCGTGTCAACAAAACCCGGGGTGGCCCAGCGTGTCCTTGAGAGCGCCCCCAGGGTCGGCTCGCCGACCCGCCCCCGTGGGGGTCAAGGAAACTCGGGACGGCCCAGCGTGTCCTTGAGGGGTGCGAGGCAGTCGAAACGCTCGCGCTGCGGCATGGAGCGCAGCCAGGTGAGCTGTCGCTTGGCAAGCTGGCGTGTAGCGGCAATGGCTTGTTCGCGGAATTCGGTGGCGGAGGTGGCGCCGTCCAGGTGGCTCCAGGCTTGCCGATACCCCACGGCGCGAATGGAGGGCAGCGCGGGGCTGAGGTCGCCACGCCGGCGCAGGGCGCGCACTTCATCGAGAAATCCGGCGGCCAGCATGGCGTCAAAGCGCTGGGCGATGCGGGCGTGCAGCACGCTGCGGTCTGACGGCTCCAGCGAGAGGATGCGCAGGGGAACGGAGGGGGTGGCCGCGTGGTCGCCCGCAGTGAAGTGCGCCGAGAGCGGCCTGCCGCTGAGCAGCCAGACTTCAAGCGCGCGCTGGATGCGCTGGGCATCGTTCGGGGCGAGGCGGGCGGCCGTGGGTGCATCGATCGCGGCCAGACGCGCGTGCATCGCGGGCCAGCCAAGCCGTGCGGCGTCGGCGTCGAGTTGGGCGCGCAGGGTGGCATTGGCCTGCGGCAGTTCGGACAGGCCCGATTGCAGCGCCTTGAGGTAGAGCATGGTGCCGCCGACGATGATCGGCTGCGCGCCGCGCTGGCGAATGTCGTCGATCAGTTTGCGCGCATCGGCAGCAAACTGGGCGGCGCTGTAGGCCTGCGCCGGATCGAGAAGGTCGAGCAGGTGATGGGGCACAAGAGCGCGCTCTTCCGCGCTGGGTTTGGCGGTGCCGATGTCCATGCCGCGGTAGACCAGCGCCGAATCCATGCTGATGAGTTCGACCTGCCTGCCCTGGCTCTGGGCCTGGCGGGCGAGGTGCAGCGCGGCTGCGGTTTTGCCGCTTGCCGTCGGGCCGACGATGCAGACGACCGGCTGCGTGTCCAGCGGCTCGGCCATGTTCAGCGCCCGCGAAGAAACAGGGCGTCCAGGTCCGCCAGGCCGATCTGCCGCCAGGTGGGGCGTCCGTGGTTGCATTGGTCGGCGCGCTCGGTGCGTTCCATATCGCGCAGCAGGGCGTTCATCTCGGCCAGGGTGAGCTGGCGATTGGCGCGTATGGCGCCGTGGCAGGCCATGCTGGAGAGCAGGGCGTTGCGACGTTCCTGCAGGCGGGCGCTGGTGCCTTGCGCCACCAGATCGGCCAGCACGCCCCGGGCGAGCCGGATGGGGTCGGCATGCGCCAGCAGTGCAGGAGTGGCGCGCACCACCAGGCTGCCGGGCCCGGCGCGGTCGATCTCGATGCCCAGGGCTTGCAGCATGGCTGCTTCGTCCTCTGCCGCGCCGATTTCGGCGTCACTCGCGGCAAAGGCGGCGGGAATCAGCAGCGGTTGCACGGTCACGGGCGCGTCGCCCTGTTCGGCGGCTTTCAGGCGCTCGTAGACGATGCGCTCGTGCGCGGCGTGCATGTCCACAATGACCAGACCGCGCTGGTTTTGCGCCAGGATGTAGATGCCCAGGAGTTGCGCCAGCGCGAAGCCCAGCGGGAATTCGGCGTGCTCTGGCGGCTGTGTGGAGGAAAGAGAGGAGGGCACCTCGGCAGAGGGGTAGGCGCTGGCGTGCGCGCTGTCCTGCGCCTGCAGGGGGGGGGCCATTTCCAGCGGCGCATGGGCGCGGGCGACGGTCTCCCAGGAGGGCGGGCTGGGCCGGGAGTAGCTGAATGGCAGTGGGGCGGTTGTCGGCAGCGGCGCTTCGGCCTGCATCGGGATCAAGGCCGCGAGCGGGGTGTTTTGCGTTGGCGGCATGGCATCGCCGCCTGCCTTGGCGAGCACCTGTTCGACAGCGTGGCGCACGGCCTGATGCACGGCAGAGCCGTCGCGGAACCGGACTTCCGATTTGGCTGGATGCACATTCACATCGACCAGCTCGGCCGGCAGATCAATCAGCACGGCGTACTGCGGCTGCAGCGCACCATGCAGCACATCGGCATAGGCCGCGCGCACGCCGTGCGCCACGGTGCGGTCGCGCACCCAGCGCTTGTTGACGAGGATGTGCTGCACGTCGGCACGCGCACGGGCGGCGGTGGGTTTGCAGACCAGGCCACGCAGCGTGAGCGGACCGATCTGCGCCATCACCGGCAGCGCGTGGGCGCTGAAGGCGTCGCCCAGCACAGCGGCGAGGCGATTCAGTCCGTGCTCGGTGGTGTCGCGGTCGAACTGCAGCTTGAGATGGCCGTCGTGCCACAGGCGCAGTGCGATCTGCGGATGGGCAATGGCGGTGCGTTTGAACACCTCGGCGCACCAGGCATATTCAGTGCTTGGCGATTTGAGGAATTTGCGCCGCGCCGGCAGGTTGAAAAACAGTTGCCGCAAGGTCACGCGCGTGCCGGTCTGCGCCGCGGTCGGGTGTACGGCGCCTGCTTGCCCGGCACTGGCATGGATGCCAGCGCCTTCGGCGCCCGCACGGCGGCTGATGATCTCCATCTCGGCCACCGCCGCCATGGCCGCCAGGGCTTCGCCGCGAAACCCGAGATTAGCGGCATGATGCAGTTCGTCGAGATCGGCAATCTTGCTGGTGGCGTGCCGCAGCAGGGCC
>JAFGXB010000317.1 GCA_016936875.1 Burkholderiaceae bacterium
AGCGCCAGCCAACACCTTGCGATACACATGCGCTGACAAAAAGCGCCAGGACCCATCGTCCGCATTGCGGTAGAGCAGTTCGGCAGGCAGCGCGGTCGCCCCCACCAGCCGTCCCCCGACCGGCACCACGGGCGTGTGCTCCAGCCCTGCGAATTGCGCCAGCGGGCGGGCGTCGAGCAGCAGCCTGTGGGCACGCTGCGCGGCCTGCACCTTGGCAGTCGTTGCCAGCAGCGCCGGGTTCGGCGTCTGAGCCTTCCATTTGCTGGAACTCATCGGCGCGATGGCGTCGGTATTCACGTCATACCCGGCTGAAATCCAGGCGTGCATTCCGCCGTTGAGTATCGCAATCTGCTCGGCGGGAACGCCAAACACCTGCAACTCCCAGGCGAGGAAGGCCGCCTCCTGCAAAGACGTGGCGTCATCGCCGGTCGGCACGATCACGATGGGCTTGCCCGGCTCCAGTTGCACGGCCTGCATGCTCTCCTCGAACTCCTTGGCCGTGGGCAGCATGAAGTCGATGGTCTTGCCGTCGATCACATGCTTCTCACGCAAACCCCAGAAGTTGACCGAGAGCGCGTCCGCAATGTGGCCGCCCACCTCGTCGAGCACCTTCTGCCCTTTGATGGTGGAGAACTTGGGGTCGTTGGTCAGCGAGTTGAGGTTGTCGCGGATATCGACGATCTGCACCTGTTTCGCGTGGTCGTGCAACCACGGCGGCGTGACCAGCGGGCCGGGCAGTACCGCGGCATGGGCGGCGCTGGCGCAGGCGGCGAGCGCAAACAGCAGCGCCCCCAGCCAGGCAGTTGTCAGGCGACTGTGACTTTTTGTCATGGAACTCCTCCTTTTGTTATCGATCGGAGCGCCGATTATGGCGGCGCTCCGATAACAGAAGCAGGGATTTTTTTGTTGACGGATATCGAATACATGAATGATTCCGCGTTGACGCCGGATGGGTTCACCCCCGCTCATTCCAGACGCATGCCAAAGCGCGATGCAAACCCATGCAGCCCCGCTTGCGTCACACTCACCGCGCGGCTGTCGAGGTGGTGGAGCACCCAGCCGAGCGCGATGCAACGCCGGTAGATGGCCACGCCAACGGGGCCGCTCAAGTGATGGCGGCGCTCGCTCCAGTCGATGCAGGTCTTGCTCACCGGCTGACGGCGCAAGGCGCGCACATCCAAACCGAAGTCGTCGAGCAGGGCGATGCCCGCGGGCGTGAACTGGGCGAGGTCGTCGTCGATGCGCAGCGCGTTGCGTGCGATCAGCGCGTCGCAAATCGCCACGCCCAGCCGCCCGGCGAGGTGGCTGTAGCAGGTGCGCCCGGCCTGCAGCAGCGGATCGACGCGCGAGGCGGGCGTGCGCATCGGGCTCTGCGCCGCTACCAGCATCAGCGATTCCAGCAGCGCCGCCACTTGTGCCGAGGCCAGTCGGTAATAGCGGTGGCGGCCCTGCTGCTTCGCATCGAGCAGACCCGCGTCGCGCATCGCGCCAAGGTGTCCGCTGGCGGTGGCCGCGCTCACCCCGGCGCAGGCCGCGAGTTCCCCCGCAGGCAGCGCGCGTCCATCGCCCAGCGCCAGCAGCATGGCCGCGCGCGCGGGTTCGCCCACCAGCGCGGCGATGCGGGCGATATCGATGTCCTGGGTCATGACGAATTCCTGAGCGAGCATTTGCATGCCCATGATTGTGGCTTTGTGCGGCGCGTCATGCTTCGGCGCGCGCCGAAGCATGACGCGGCGTGCACGACGACGATGACGGCATCGCCATTCGATTCCGATGCCATGCCCACCATGCCCCACGCCGCTGCAGCGCCCACTGATCGCCGCGTCATCCTGTTCATTTTGTGCCTAGCCGTGCTCATCGCGCAGGTGGATACCTCGGTGGTGAATCTCGCGGTGCACGCCATCGGCGTTGGGCTTCACGCGCCGCTGTCGGCTCTGCAATGGGTGGTGGACGGCTACAACCTGAGCTATGCCGCCCTTTTGATGACCGGCGGCACCCTGGCCGATCTGCTCGGGCGGCGGCGTGTGCTGCAGGCGGGCGCGGCGGTGTTCGTGCTGGGTTCCTTGCTTGCCGGGCTGGCGCCGAATATCACCGCGCTGATTGCCGGGCGCGTGTTGGCGGGCATCGGGGCGGCGCTGCTGCTGCCTGCGAGTCTGGCGCTGATTCGCGTCATCTGGGCTGACCCGCACGAGCGCGCCCACGCCATCGGCGTGTGGGCCGGTACCAATGGTGCGGCGCTGGCCATCGGCCCCACGCTGGGCGGCTGGCTGATCCAGACGGCGGGTTGGCGCAGCGTGTTTCTGCTCATCGTGCCCATCGGTCTGGCGGTGCTGTGGTGGGTGCCGCGCGCCATCCCCGAATCGCGGGATGCGCAGGGTCGGCACGTCGATCTGCCGGGGCAGTTGTTCGGCGGCCTGCTGCTGGCCGCGCTGGCGGTGGCCGCGATCGTGCAGCGTTTTATGCTGCCCGCCGTCGGCGTGGCGCTGCTTGCCGCGCTGCTGTTCGTGCGCACGGAGCGGCGTGCGGGCGCGGCGGCGATGATTCCGCTGCCGCTGCTCGGCAACGCGCGGCTGGCGGCCGTGAACGGCGTGGCGATGGCGATGACCTTCGGCATGTACGGCGTGCTGTTCCTGCTGCCGCTGAGCTGGTTGCGCGGTGGCGTGCTCGACGCCACCGGCGCCGGCCTGGCTCTCCTTCCCATGTCGCTGGCCTTCGTAGCCCTCTCGCATCGCTCCGGACCGTGGAGCAAGCGCTTCGGCGCACGCCGCTTGATGGTGGGTGGCATGGCGCTGATCGGGGCGGGCATCGGCGTGCTGGCGTTCTCGCATGCGGGGCAATCCTTGTGGCTGGCCGAAGTCGGTCTGTTCCTGACCGGTGTCGGCATGGCCTTGAACACCGGCCCGGTACTGGCCAGCGCAGTGGTCGCGGTGGAACCCGCACGCGCCGGCACCGCCTCGGCCATGATCAACACCGCGCGCATGGTCGGCGCCACCCTGGGCGTGGGCGTGCTGGGCAGCGTGTTCGCGGCGGGTGGCAGCGTGGTCGCCGGGTTCGCCGCGGCGATGGCGATCGGCGCGGCGGTGGTGTTTGCGGGCGCGCTGCTGGTGAGATACGCCGGGGAGTGAGGGCGCGCAGCACGCCCGTGTTCAGCTCTGCACCAGTCGCTTGGACTTGGCGATGGAAAACAGCATGCCCGCGCCCAGCATGAGGGTGATGAGTGCGGTGCCGCCATAGCTGACGAAGGGCAGCGGCACGCCGACCACGGGCAGGATGCCAGACACCATGCCCATGTTGACGAAGGCGTAGATGAAAAAGATCAGGGTCACCGACGCCGCCAGCAGACGCGAGAACAGCGTGGGGGCGTTGGCGGCGATCATCAGGCCGCGCACGATGAAAAAGGTGTAGGCGGCCAGCAGCACGAGGTTGCCGGCCAGCCCCCATTCCTCGGCCAGCACCGAGAACACGAAATCAGTGTGTGACTCGGGGACGAAATTCAGGTGTGCCTGGGTGCCGTGCAAATAACCCTGACCGAACACACCGCCGGAGCCGATGGCGATCATGCTCTGGATGATGTTGAAGCCCTTGCCCAGCGGATCGCTTTGCGGGTCGAGCAGCATCATCAGCCGCTGGCGCTGATAGTCGTGCATGAAGTGCCACATCACCGGCGCGCCCGCTGCAGCCAGGGCAAACAGCAAGGCGATGACCCGCCACGACAGCCCGGCGAAGAAAATGACAAAAGCCCCGGTGAACAGCACCAGCAGCGCGGTGCCGAGGTCGGGCTGTTTCATGATGAGGCCAACCGGAATGAGCAGCAACACCGTGGCGATGAAAAAGTCTTTCACGCGGATCTGGCCTTCGCGCTTCTGGAAGTACCAGGCCAGCATCAGCGGCACGGCGATTTTCATGATCTCGGAAGGCTGCACCACGGTCACGCCCAGATCGAGCCAGCGGCGCGCGCCCTTGCGCACCAGGCCGAATGTCGCCGTGGCGATGAGCAGTGTCACGCCGAAGACGTACACCGGCACGGCGATCTGCATCAGCCGCTGCGGCGGCACTTGCGCCACGACGAACAGCACCAGAAAGCCGATGGCCAGATTGCGCAAATGGTCGTTGAACGGCACATGCGCATCTTGCAGGGCGGAGAACAGCACGATGCAGCCAATGGCCACCAGCCACAGCAGCCCGGCAAGCAGCGGCGCATCAAAGCCGGTGAGGTAGGGCCGCAGCCTGCGCCACAACGGCGGGCGGTCGAAGGCGGTATTCATAGCCGAACGCCCGCGTTGTCGTCGGGAAAATCGGCGCGCGCGCCGAAGCGGGTGAACAGCGGCGCACGCAGGCCGCCGGTGCAGGCGATGCGCGGGTAGTTGCCCAGCGCCTCCGCGTCGAAGGCCGTGGGGGTGGCCCGCGCGGCAGCGGCGGGCGCGGAGGCCGCAGCGGAGGCCGCGGTGGACGCCGCTGCCGGAACCGCCCCGGAAGAAGACGGCGCGGGCGCGGGAGGCGGCTTGGCGCCGGGGATGGCTGGCACGCCTTCGCGCTCTCCGGCGTAGGCGAACTGCACCGGCAGTGGTTTGGCACCGCTGATTTTTTCGATCTCGTCGTCTGTGGGGTAGAGACCGAGCAGGTGATAGTCGAGCGCCTTGCGCGCGATGGGCGCTGCCGCCACGCCGCCGAAACCGGCGTTCTCCACAATCATCGCCAGCGCGATCACCGGGTTCTCGGCCGGGGCGTACACCACATACAGCGCGTGGTCGCGCAGATGGTGCGCCACGTCCTTGACGTCATAGGTCTGGTTCTGTCCCACGGTGAACACCTGGGCCGTGCCGGTCTTGCCCGCGCTGGTGTAAAGCGCGCCTTTGAAGGCGTCCGCGCCGGTGCCACCGGTCTGGTTGACCGCCATCATGCCGCCATGCACCACTTGCCAATACGCGGGATTCATATCGATGCGCTCGGCCACCGGTGCCTGCACTGGGGTGAAGCGGCGCGAGGCCATGTCCTCGATCGCCCGCACCACGCGCGGGGCGTAGCGCGTGCCCTGGTTGGCCAGGGTGGACAGCGCCGTGGCCATTTGCAGCGGGGTGAAGGTGTTGTAGCCCTGACCAATGCCCAGGCTGATGGTGTCGCCGGGGTACCAGACTTTCTGCGACGGGCTGCGAAACACCCGGCGTTTCCACGCCTTGGACGGCAGCACGCCCTTGGCCTCGCCCTTGAGGTCGATGCCGGTGGCCTGACCGAAGCTGTACTTGGTGGTGTAGTTGTGCATGCCGTCCACGCCCCAGTCATGCGCGACCATGTAGAAGTACACGTCGCACGAAACCTGAATGGCCTTGTGCATGTCGACGATGCCGTGTCCGCCCGGCACGTCGTCACGGAAGCGGTGCCCGGCGAACAGGAAGTAGCCGGGGTCGTGGAAACTCCATTGCGCGGTGCGGATGCCGTCGGTCAGCGCGCCCATTGCGAGATAGGGCTTGTAGGTCGATCCCGGCGGAAAGGTGCCGCGCAGAATGCGGTTGAGCATGGGGCGGTCGGGCGAGTTGTTCAGCGCGTCCCAGTTGGCCTGGTCGATGCCGTCGACAAACAGGTTGGGGTCGAAGGTGGGCATGGAGACGAAGCTCAGCACTTCGCCATTGCGCGGGTCGATGGCGACGCAGGCGCCGCGCCGTTTGCCGTAAAGGTCTTCAATCAGTTTTTGCAGCCGGATGTCCACGCCCAGCACCAGGTTCTGCCCCGGCGTGGCGGGCACGGTCTTGATCTTGCGCACCGGCCGGCCCGTGGCGTTGACCTCCACTTCCTCGTAGCCGGTGATGCCGTGCAGCTGCGCCTCATACGCCTGCTCCACGCCCAGCTTGCCGATGTGGTCGGTGCCGAGGTAGTTGCTGGCGTCGTCGCCCTCGTCGATACGCTGCTGCTCGGCCTGGTTGATGCGGCCGATATAGCCGAGCAAGTGGCAGCCCAGCGCCCCCAGCGGATAGCTGCGAAACAGCCGCGCCCGCACATTCACGCCGGGAAAGCGAAAGCGCTGCGCCACAAAGCGCGCCACCTGATCGTCGGTGAGCTTGTTGAGGATGGGCAGCGACTCGAAGCGCCGCGACTGCCCGAGCAGGGTGTTGAAGCGCCGCTCGTCGAACGGCGTGATCGGCACGATGGCCTTGAGCGCGTCGATGGTCTGCTGCAATCCGCCCTTGACCTTGGTGGGTGTGATTTCAAGCGTGTACGTGGCGTAATTGCTCGCCAGAATGATGCCGTTGCGATCGAGAATGAGGCCGCGCTGCGGCGGGATGGGCACCAGGGCGATGCGGTTGTCCTGCGCCTGGGTGGAGAACTGCCGATGCCGCACCACCTGCAGCCAGAGCCAGCGCCCGATCAGCAACGCAAAGCTCAGCACCACCACACCGGCGGCCAGAATGAGTCGGCGGCGAAAACGGAACAGCTCGCGTTCGATATTGCGCAGTTCGTTCATCGCAAGGATGGATCAAACATTTTTGGAGCGGGCCGCGCGTGCAAGGTTCAGTACGGAGGCCGTCACAAGGGACGGTTGCGGTC
>JAFGXB010000039.1 GCA_016936875.1 Burkholderiaceae bacterium
CCAACTCCGCGCCGTATGCGCCCTGTTCATCAGCGCCTTGGCACTGACCGCATGCGGCGGAGGTGGCACTGCGCCCAGCGCCACGGCGCCTGGCAATACCCCGGCGATCTTGCCCCAGACTGCCAGCACGCCTGCCAACTCGGGCACGCCTTCGGCTCCCGCTTCCACACCTACTGTCACGCCGACGCCCGCTCCGACACCTGCACCAGCCCCCGCTTCAACTCCCGCACCAGCGCCAATCCCGGTCGGCACCCTTGCCATCGCGGCGCATACCTTGAAGGTCGATGTCTCTGGAATCGGCACTTCGCCGATGACCACGCCATCGGTCAACACGCCCGCCACAGGTTCCATCATCCTGGTGCAGGTGCTCACGCAGGGCGGTGGCACGTTGTCCAGCCTGCGCGACAACAAAGGCAACACCTACACGCCCCTTCTTGGGGCGCAGAGCTATGCGGGCATCGGCGCTGGCAGCTATCTGTATGCCTGCGTCAATGCCAAGGGCGGATCAGGCCAGAACTGGAGTCTGATCAAAACCCCCTCCTACGAAGACAACGAGGCCACCTTGTTCGTCGTCGTACTGTCGGGTGCCAGTAGCCTGGGACAGGTGACATACAGCAACAGCCACGCCAACGACAGCGCGGCTCCGCTTGTGACCACGGGGCCGAACAGTCTGGTCGTGTCGTTCTGGGGACCTGCGGACTACACCGGCTCCCAAAGCAGTCCAACGAATGATTACAACCCGCCTGCTGGGTGGACGCGTCTGGACATTGGCAACAACTCACTGAACTCCAACAGCGGCGCCGACGCCTGGCAGACCGTGTCCGCCGCAGGAACCAGCGTGAATCCGATGTGGTCGGCGCGAACCCCGATCAACAACGCGACAAGTTCGATGTGGCTGGTGGAAGTGAAACCCTGAGCAGGCCTCACCGCGGTCAATCGTCCGCGATGTCATCGCCGGGAAACAAGACATCGGTAAAGCCGAAGCGGCTGAAATCGCGCACCCGCATGGGGTAGAGCTTGCCGATCAGGTGGTCGCATTCATGCTGCACCACGCGCGCGTGGAAGCCTTCTGCCTCGCGGTCGATGCGCCCGCCGCGAGCGTCCACACCCCTGTAACGGATGCGACGAAACCGCGGCACCCAGCCCCGCAGACCGGGAACCGACAGGCAGCCCTCCCAGTCTTCATCTTCCCGCTCATCGAGCACCGAAATTTCAGGATTGATCAGCACCGTCAGCGGCACCGCGGGGGCATCGGGATAACGCGCGCTGTGGTTGAAGCCGAAGATCACGAGCGCGAGATCGACACCGATCTGCGGCGCAGCAAGACCCACACCGCCCGCCGCCTGCATGGTCTCGAACATGTCGGCCACGAGCGCGTGCAGCTCCGGGGTGTCGGTTTCTGTGACCGGGCGGGCCACGCGCAACAGCCGTGGGTCGCCCATGCGCAATAGGGTGTGGATGGTCATCGGAAGGGACGGGGTGGGCCGGGTTGGCGGAAATCAGGGCATGCCAGCGCTGTGCGCCAGCCATTGCAGCGCGTCATGCATCTGCAGGTAAGCGATGAGGAACTCAAACATCATTCGCCAGATGAGCTCCATGCACAGGAAACACAACAAAAACACAAGGATGCCTGCAACCCGCCAGCGTTTTGGAATGACTTGTCGGGTGACGTCCGCTGTGGTTGCGCGCATCCATTTCCAGAGTGGGAAGCGGCCCAGCCACAACCACACTCCCCAAGCCATCAACGGCATACCGATTGCCCCCACGGCGTAAACCACGCGCAGGACGTCCAGGCTGACGAAGAGGCGAAACGCAAAGAATTCGGAAAGCGTCTGCATCACAGAATGACCGGCTCCGGCTCCAGACGAAGACCGAATTTCTGCTGCACGCTGTCTTGCACGGCTTTCGCCAGAGCGAGGATGTCTGTGCCGCTTGCACCGCCCCGGTTGACCAGGACCAGCGGTTGCTGTTCATGCACGCCGGCGCGTCCCAGGGACTGGCCTTTCCAGCCACAGGCGGCAATCATCCAGGCGGCGGCCAGTTTGTAAGTGCCGTCTTCCAGGGGGTAGCTCACGATGTCCGGGTGCTCTTCAAGAATCTCGTTGCGAATGGTGCGATTGACCACCGGGTTCTTGAAAAAACTGCCGGCATTTCCCAGCGTCGACGGATCAGGCAGTTTGCTTTGACGGATGGCGCAGACCGCGTCGAACACCGCTTTCGGGCTTGGGTCGTTGAGGTTGTGGCGTTGCAACCAGCGTTGCACATCCGCGTAACCGGTGACGGGCGTCCAGGGTTTGGGCAGACGCAGGCGGATTGCAGTGATGACCGATTTTCCCGCCAACTCGCGTTTGAACACACTGTCGCGGTAGCCAAGGCGGCAATGCGCTGCGGGCAGGGTTGCGCTGCGTCCGGTGACAAAATCGACCACGTCCACGGACTCCAGCCGGTCTGAGAGTTCCAGGCCGTAAGCGCCTATGTTCTGCACCGGTGCCGCGCCCGCCGTGCCCGGAATGCGCGCCAAGTTTTCCAGCCCGGCGTAGCCCTGATCCAGCGTCCACTCCACCACGCCATGCCAGGACTCGCCCGCCCCGGCTTCGATCAAGGTGGAGTGGGCATCGTCTTCGAGCACACGGATGCCTGCGATCTCCACCTTGACCACCACTGCATCCACGTCGTGCGTGAACAGCAGATTGCTGCCGCCGCCGAGAACGCATTTTGGCGCGCGGCCCAGTTCGGGATGATCGACCACCAGCCGCACATCGCGCGCACTGCGCACCCGCACGAGGCGCCGCGCCGTGGCGTCAACGCCAAAGGTGTTGAGTCCGCGCAGCGGCACATCGGTTTCGATTGGCAGGCTCATAGAATCCGTTCACGCAAATCCTTGCATTATCCCTTTCAGGATGCCGCCATGCCGACTTTCGATACCGTTCTTGAGCCCGACCTCGTGGAGGTGCGCAATGCCTGCGATCAAACCTCCAAGGAAATCGCCACCCGCTTTGACTTCAAGGGCAGCTCGGCGCAGGTGGAGCAGGCCGACAAGACACTCACGTTGACTGCCGACAGCGAGTTCCAGCTCGCACAGGTGCGCGATGTGCTCATGGCCAAGGCCGCGAAACGCAAGATCGATCCGCGTTTCTTCGACTTGGGCAAGATCGAAAAAATCTCCGGTGACAAAGTCAAACAGGTCATCACCATCAAGGCCGGGATTGCGCAAGAGCTGGCGAAAAAAATCACCGCGGCCATCAAGAACTCCAAGCTCAAACTGACCTCGGCCATTCAAGGCGATGTGGTGCGCATTACCGGCGCCAAGCGCGATGATCTGCAGGCTGCCATGGCCATCCTGCGCAAAGACATCGACGAGGCGCCGCTGTCGTTCAACAACTTCCGCGACTGAATCTGCCGTGCCAGCACATAGCGCGCGCTGAACCGGCTCGCCGGTTCAACGGTCAGGCGCCACCGGTGATCGACAGTGGCGCGCTCATGCCGCGGCGCTGATCGTCCGCTATTTTTTGCGGCCGATGCGGCTTTCTTCGCCGCGCATCAATTTGCCGATATTGGCCCGGTGACGCCAGATCAGCAAGGCGCTGATGAGGGTCAGCGCAAGCAGCAGGGCCGGGTCGGTTGCCCAGGCCAGGCCGTCGCCAAACCAGTAATAAAACGGCGCAAACAACGCGGCCACCAGCGCGGCGAGTGAGGAATAACGAAAGAACACCGCCACGATCAACCAGGTTGCCAGTGTGGCCAGGCCCAGCCAGGGCTGAATGGCCAGCAGCACGCCGGCCGCAGTGGCCACGCCTTTGCCGCCCTTGAAGTGAAAGAACACCGGGAAGAGATGTCCGAGAAACACCGCGACAGCCACCAGCGCCACACCTGGCATGCTGAGTCCGAGCGCGGGGCCGAACACCATCGCCAGCCACACTGCCGCCCAGCCTTTGAACGCATCGAGAAACAGGGTGAGGACGGCGGCCAGCTTGTTGCCGCTGCGCAGCACATTGGTGGCACCTGGATTGCCCGATCCGTAGCTGCGCGGATCGGCCATGCCCATCGCGCGGCTCACCAGCACGGCAAAGGACAGCGAGCCGAGCAGGTAGGCCAGACCGGCGAAAATCAGGGCCACAATGGTTGATGTATTCATGCGGCGCAATTCTATTGAGGCAGCGCGCAATCCACCGCCTTGGCCTGCAGTTGTTGCGTGAGAACGGCGGGTGACATGCCGAGCAAAAACCCCCGCCGCCCCCCGTTGACATAGATCAGCTCCAGCATCAGAACGGATCGTTCCACATACACCGGCATCGCCTTGCGCAGGCCAAAGGGCGACGTGCCCCCAACCAGATAGCCGCTGTGCCGCTGTGCCACGTCCGGCTTGCAGACCGCGACGTGCCGGGCGCCGATGTCGCGCGCAAGCTGCTTGGTCGAGACCTCGCAATCGCCATGCATCAGCACCACCAGCGGTTGCGCCGCCGCGTCTTGCAGCACCAACGTCTTGATGACCGCGTGCAGCGGCAGGCCGAGCGCTTGCGCGCCCCAGGCGGCACCGCCGTGATCGATGTAGTCGTACACATGCTCGGTATAGGCAATGCCCTGCGCGCGCAGCCACTGCGTTGCGGGCGTCTGGCTGACATGACGGGATTGACTCATCCTGTGGAGTTTATGTGGGCTCCCTACAATGGCGTCATGTCCAACCCGCACCCGCTCAACGCCGATCTGCACTGCCATTCCACCGTGTCGGACGGCACGCTTGCTCCAGCAAAACTCGCCGAGCGTGCGCACGCGCATGGGGTGGACCTCTGGGCCCTGACCGATCATGACGCGACCAGCGGGCTGGCCGAAGCCCAGCAAGCGGCCGATGCACTGGGCCTGCGTTTTGTTGCCGGGGTGGAAATCTCGGTCTCTTTCGCCGCGCAGACCGTGCATATCGTCGCCCTGGGCGTTCAGCCACAGAACGCCGCGCTGCTTCAAGGACTGCAACAGATCCGCGCCGGCCGCGATCAGCGCGCCAAAGACATGGCGCAAGACCTCGAGCGCCATCTCGGATTGCCCAATGTGTACGCCGGCGCGCTGCGCTATGCCAGCAATCCTGCCCTGCTCTCGCGCACACACTTTGCACGCTTTCTGGTGGAGCAAGGCGTCTGCCGCCAAACACATGAGGTGTTCAGCCGCTTTCTCACGCCGGGCAAACCTGGCTATGTCGACCACGCCTGGGCCAGGCTGGAAGACGCGCTGAGCTGGGTTACCGCCGCCAATGGCATTGCCGTCATTGCCCATCCCGGACGCTACCGGTTCAGCGCCACGGAAGAGTGGGCGCTGCTGGAACAGTTCAAGGCCCTGGGCGGACAGGCCATCGAGGTTGTCACCGGCAGCCACACCGCCTCGCAGTACCGCAAATACGCGCAGCTCGCGCTGGAATTCGGCTTCTATGCCTCACGCGGGTCCGACTTCCACAGCCCGGGTGAAAGCATCTGCGACCTCGGGCGTCTCCCCCCCCTGCCCGCGGACCTCGCGCCAGTGTGGGACTTGCTGCACTGAACACCACCCGTCATGGCGCAATACTTCAACCTTCACCCAGACAATCCCCAGCTGCGGCTGATCAAGCAGGCCGCCACCGTCCTGCACGGCGGCGGCGTGGCGGCCATCCCCACCGATTCGTCTTACGCCCTGGTCTGCCACCTCGACGACAAGGCAGCTGTGCAGCGACTGCGACAAATCCGCCAGGTCGACGAGCGCCACCATCTCACCTTGCTATGCAGCGATCTGTCCGAACTCGGCAACTACGCCCGCGTGGACAATCGCCAGTACCGCCTCATCCGCGCCTGCACACCCGGCCCCTACACCTTCATCCTCGAAGCCACCAAGGAAGTGCCACGCCGCGTATCGCACCCTTCGCGCAAAACCATTGGTGTACGCGTGCCGCAAAACGCCGTGGCGCATGGCCTGCTGGTCGAAATGGCCCAACCCTTGCTGGCCACCACCCTGATCCTCCCCGGCGAAGAGCACCCGCTGAACGACGCGCAGGACATCCGCGACCGCCTTGAGCATCAGCTCGATCTGGTGCTCGACGCCGGCCCCTGCCCCAGCGAGCCCACCACCGTGGTCGATCTGTGTGGCGCAGAGCCCGTGGTGATCCGCATTGGGCGCGGCCCGGTCGATGCGCTCGGCCTCCCGGCATTGCAATAGGCGCGCCGCGCCGTGGTGATCTTTCTGGAGTGACGCAGTTCAAACAGCCTGCTTCCATCCAGCCCCCCGCCTCTTCCTACAATCCCCGCATGGATCAACTCATACAGGCTGTCACCGTCTACGCCCTGCCGGTGCTCTTTGCCATCACCCTGCACGAAGCGGCACACGGCTACGCAGCGCGCTACTTCGGCGACAACACGGCCTATATGATGGGCCGCGTTTCACTCAACCCGGTGCGACATATCGACCTCGTCGGCACCATCCTCGTCCCGCTCATCCTGTATTTCGCCACGTCCGGCGCCTTCCTGTTCGGCTACGCGAAGCCGGTCCCCGTCAATTTCGGGCGCCTGCGCAACCCCAAGAGCGACATGATCTGGGTGGCACTGGCCGGCCCGGCATCCAATTTTTTCCAGGCCTTTCTCTGGGGATTGTTGCTGGTGAGTCTGCACGCCTTCTCCGTCAATGAAATCTATTTCTACGATGTCGCCCAAGCCGGCATTCTGGTGAATCTGGTGATGTTCGTGTTCAACCTGTTCCCCCTGCCGCCGCTGGACGGGGGGCGCATTCTGGTGGGCCTGCTGCCTGTGCGCCAAGCCATCGCCGTCTCGCGCGTTGAGCCTTACGGTTTTTTTATCGTCATGGCGCTGGTGCTCACCGGCCTCGTCACCACCTTCTGGCTCAGCCCCTTGATGGCCCTGTCCATGCAAGTGCTCAAGGTGCTGCTCAGCCCGTTTCAGATGCTGCTCTGAACTGCACGCCCGCACATTTCCGCATTCGCAATGCCCCACATGACCTCCACTGAATCCACCCCAGACACGCAGCGCACAGAAGACCGCGTGCTCTCCGGCATGCGCCCCACAGGAGCCCTGCACCTGGGCCATTACCACGGCGCCTTGAAAAACTGGGTCCAGCTCCAGAACACACATACCTGCTATTTCTTCGTTGCCGACTGGCATGCGCTCACCACCCATTACGAAACGCCGGAAACCATCTCGGCCCACACCACCGAAATGGTGATCGACTGGTTGGCCGCGGGGGTCGACCCCAACAAAGCCACGCTCTTCGTCCAAAGCCGCGTTCTGGAGCACGCTGAACTGTTTCTGCTTCTGGGCATGGGCACCCCGCTGTCCTGGCTGGAGCGCGTGCCGACCTACAAAGACCAGATCGCCAACCTGAAAGACAAGGACCTGACGACTTACGGTTTTCTCGGCTACCCCCTGTTGCAGGCGGCCGATATTCTCATTTATCTCGCGCGTTACGTGCCCGTCGGAGCCGACCAGATTCCCCATATTGAAATGAGCCGCGAAATTGCGCGCCGCTTCAACAATCTGTACGGCAAAGACCCGCAGATCGAAGCCCAGGCACGCGCCGCGGCGGCCAAATTACCTGACGCCGTGCGCGAGCAACTCCTCGCCCTGCGCCGAGCAGCGGACCAGGAGGGCCTGACCGAAAAGCGCGAACAGGCCCGCGAACTGATCTCCGCGAGCAAGCTGTCCCGCGCCGAGAAAGACGCGCTGCGCGCGCAACTCAGTGGCGGTCGGCGGCAGATATTGCGCGAACCCGAAGCCCTGCTCACACCCGAGTCCAAACTTCCCGGGCTGGACGGCCGCAAGATGTCCAAGAGTTACGGCAACTCCATCGCCATCCGCGAAGAACGCGCCAGCGTGGAACAAAAAGTCAAACGCATGCCAACCGACCCGGCGCGCGTCAAACGGACCGACCCAGGCGATCCAGAGCGCTGCCCCGTCTGGCAATTCCATCTGGCCTACACCGACGATGCAACACATGACTGGGTGCGGCGCGGCTGCACCACGGCGGCCATTGGCTGTCTTGAATGCAAGCAGCCCGTCATCGACGCCATCCTGCGTGAACAACAACCCATGTTGGAGCGTGCACAGCCCTATATCGACCAACCTGCGCTGGTTCGCGACATCCTTGCGGACGGCTGCGACAAAGCCCGCACAACAGCGCAGAGCACCATGCGCGCCGTGCGCGACGCGATGGGATTGAAAATCTAACGCCGCAGCAAACGCCGGATCAACCACGCCGCAGCGGCACCCGCCACAACCAAGACGAGCAGAATCTCTTCACCCATTTGCAATCGCGCCGCAACCTGGGCGATTCCTGCACCGAAAAACCAGCCCAATCCCGTGATCAACGGCGCCCACAGCGCGGCGCCAATCGCGTTGAACAGCACAAAGCGCCACGGCGCAACACCCGCCATACCGATCAACACCGGACCAGCGATGCGCATGCCATACAAAAAACGCACACTGACGATCGCCCAAGGCGCATTGCGCTCCAACATGGCCTGAACCCGCGGCAAATGCCCACGCAAGCGTGGAAATCGGTCCAGCAACTGCGGACCAAACCGGCGACCCAAAAAGAAGAACATCTGATCGCCCAAGGTCGCCGCAATGGCCGCCACGATCATCACCTGCGGCCATTGCAACCAGCCTTGTTGCGCGCCGTAACCAGCAAACAACAGAACCGTTTCACCTTCGGCAAAAGCACCCAGCGCCACGGCGGCATACCCGTAGTGTCTGATGAACTCTTCCATCACCGTTCAGATATCCCTGGTGCCGCAACATGCCAGACATAAAAAAACCGGCCTACGGCCGGTTGATTTTGCAGCACCTCGGTTTGGGCCAAATTGCTGCAAGTCCGCGATTACAGCGGACGAATGGCGGAAGCCTGGGGACCCTTGGGACCAGCCTTCACGGTGAATTCAACGCGCTGGTTTTCCTGCAGAGTGCGGAAACCTTTGGATTGAATTTCAGAAAAATGCGCGAACAGATCTTCGCCGCCTTCATCGGGCTTGATGAAGCCGAAGCCCTTGGACTCGTTAAACCATTTCACAGTACCGGTAGCCATGAATCAACCTTTAAAGAAAAAATAGAAAAGTGCAAATCTTCAACAAGCCCGGAAAATCACGACTGTGAAACCGTTACAAGCCAACCGATGGGAACAAAGGACAGGCTCTTGTTTCGACTGCGCTTTAACTATACATGCAAATAACCAGCGCGCGCGACAAATCAGCGCAGCGCAAAAACGCTGCGCAAGATAGCTCGCGGTGTGATGTTCAATTGCAAGGACAATAGACTCGCGTCGCAGCCATTCATACAGAATATGGCGGATGCAACTGCGTCCATATAGTGCATCCAAGTTGTCCGGTCTGCATTCTTTCTGATGCGTCCAAATTTTAATAAGAAGCATCAACAAACCTAAATAAAGTATTGTTTTTATGTATGTTTTTCGAGGTCTTCATCATAAGGCGCTGGCATCACAAGCGGCCTTGACCATCGGCAACTTCGACGGCATGCACCGCGGTCATCAGGCCATGATGCAACATCTTGTGCATGCGGCGGCCGCGCGCAATCTTGTGCCAACCGTGCTGACATTCGAGCCGCACCCCCGTGATTTTTTTGCAACACTCACTGGCCGAACCGAGCAGACTCCAGCGCATATTTCCACGTTGCGCGACAAGTTGTGCGCGCTGCGCGATGCGGGCTTGGAGCAGGTTGTGGTGCTGCGCTTTGATCAGCGCATCGCCGCGCTGACACCGGCTGAATTCGTCGATCGCATCGTGTTGCGTGGCCTGCATGCGCACTATGTTCTCGTTGGAGACGATTTCCGTTTCGGCGCCAGGCGTGCTGGCGACTTCATGCAGCTTCAGTCTTTGATGCAGGCATCTGGCGGCGAGGCCCAGCAAATGCCCGCCGTCACGGAAACCGCCTTGCGCATCTCCAGCTCAGCGGTACGCCACGCGCTTCAAGCGGGTGATATGCAGACCGCGCAAACCCTGATCGGGCATCCGTATGCCATTTCGGGCCATGTCCTGCACGGTGCCAAGCTGGGTCGGCAACTTGGTTTCCCAACCCTGAATCTGCGGTTCGACCGGGCACGCCCGGCCCTGGCCGGGATATTCGTCTCTCGTGTGTTTGGTTTGGGCGCCGCCCCTCTACCTGCGGTCTCCAGCCTGGGCACCCGTCCGGCCGTCGAGGCAAACGGACGGATTCTGTTGGAAACCCATGTGTTCGATTGGAGCGGGGATGCCTACGGTAAACTTGTTCGGGTGGAACTCTTGCACAAACTGCGCAATGAAGCGCATTACCCCGACCTCACCCAATTGACCGCAGCCATCGAGAACGATGGCGTTCAGGCACGCGCCTGGTTTGGTCAACTCGCCAGGCAAACGACCCGCGACCGAATTTGACGGCGCTGCCCCCACTTGAGCCGTATCGCGAATTCCGTTTACGCGGCGCTCTCTTCGGTTGACTCCCCCACTCTTTCCAGCAGGCGCAGTTTGTTCGATGCGCCCGCCCTGCCCCGAATCCCATGGATCATTCCGCCCCCTCTGCTGCCGATCGACCTGATTACCGCGCAACGCTGAATCTGCCGGATACGCCATTTCCCATGCGCGGCGATTTGCCCAAGCGCGAACCGCAATGGATTGCGCAGTGGAACGACAACGGCATCTACCAGCGACTACGTGTCGCCCGCGCCGGAGCGCCCAAGTTTGTTCTGCACGACGGCCCGCCGTATGCCAACGGCCAGATCCATATGGGGCACGCGGTCAACAAGATTTTGAAGGACATGATCGTCAAGGCGCGGCAACTCGCGGGGTTTGACGCCGCCTACATCCCAGGCTGGGACTGCCACGGCCTGCCGATTGAGAACGCCATTGAAAAACAGTTTGGCCGCTGTCTGCCGCGCGACGAAATGCAAGCCAAGAGCCGTGCCTATGCCACGGCGCAAATCACACAGCAGAAAACCGATTTTCAGCGCCTGGGCGTACTGGGCGATTGGGGTCATCCTTACCGCACCATGGACTTCGTGAACGAGGCCGCGGAGATTCGCGCATTCAAACGCGTCATCGAACGTGGCTTCGTCTATCGCGGCCTCAAACCGGTGTACTGGTGTTTTGACTGCGGCTCGTCGCTGGCCGAGTTTGAAATTGAGTACGCCGACAAAAAATCACAGACCCTGGACGTCGCCTTCGAGTCCAACGATCCCACCGCGCTTGCGACGGCATTCGGCCTGCCCACCTTGCCCGATACAGCCAAGCCCGCATTCGCCGTGATCTGGACGACCACTGCCTGGACACTACCTGCCAATCAGGCGCTCAACCTCAACCCCGAACTCGACTACGCGCTGGTGGACACCCCGCGTGGCTATCTGGTGCTGGCCGCGAGCCTGGTGGACGATTGCCTGTCGCGCTATCAGCTTGACGGCGCCGTGGTGGCTACCGTGGTCGGCAAGGCGCTGGGCGGACTGGCGTTTCGCCATCCGCTGTATACAGTGGATGCAGGCTATCGCCGTCTGTCTCCGGTGTATCTGGCCGACTACGCCACCGCCGACGACGGCACCGGCATCGTCCACTCCTCACCCGCTTACGGGGTGGACGACTTCAACTCCTGCGTCGCGCATGGCATGGCCTACGACGACATCCTCAACCCCGTGCAGGGTGACGGCAGCTACGCGCCGGACTTCCCGCTGTTTGGCGGCCAGAACATCTGGAAGGCGGTGCCGCACATCATTGACACCTTGCGGCAAGCCAACCGCCTGATGGCCACACACACCATCACCCACAGCTACCCGCACTGCTGGCGGCATAAGGTGCCAGTGATCTACCGCGCCGCCGCGCAGTGGTTCATCCGCATGGACGCCGGCGACGGCGTGTTCACCAAAGACAAGGCACCAAAAACCCTGCGGCAAATGGCGCTTGACGCCATCGAGCACACCAGCTTTTACCCTGAAAATGGCAAGGCGCGCCTGCACGACATGATCGCCAACCGGCCCGACTGGTGTATCAGCCGCCAGCGCAGTTGGGGCGTGCCCATCCCGTTTTTCCTGCACCGCGACAGTGGCGAACTGCATCCGCGCACCATGGACATCCTCGATATTGCCGCTGAGATGGTTGAGCAAGGCGGCATCGAGGCCTGGAGCAAAGCCGAGGCTGCGGACATTCTGGCCCGCGTGGGCTGCGCCGCAGACGCCGCGCTCTACAGCAAGAGCACCGACATTCTCGAAGTGTGGTTCGACTCCGGCACCACCCACACCACCGTGCTCAAAGGCAGCCATGCCGGGGCCGGTCACGCCGAAGGCCCTGAAGCCGACCTGTACCTGGAAGGCCACGACCAGCATCGCGGCTGGTTCCACTCCTCGCTGCTCACCGCCTGCGCCATGTATGGCCGCGCGCCCTACAAAGGCTTGCTCACCCACGGCTTCACTGTGGACAGCCAGGGGCGCAAGATGAGCAAATCGCTTGGCAACGGCGTGGATCCACAAAAAACCAGCGAAAAAATGGGTGCGGAAATCATCCGCCTGTGGGTCGCCGCGTCCGACTATTCCGGCGACATCGCCGGTGACGACAAAATTCTCGCCCGCGTGGTCGACGGCTATCGCCGCATCCGCAATACCCTGCGCTTCCTGCTGGCCAACACCAGCGACTTCAACCCGGCAACCGACGCCATACCCACCGAGCAGATGTTCGAGCTCGATCGCTGGGCGCTGGCGCATGCGCAAGACCTGCAGTCCGTCATTTTGGCGCATTACGACAAGTATGAATTCCACCCGGTCGTGGCCAAACTGCAGGTGTATTGCTCGGAAGACCTGGGCGCGTTTTATCTCGATGTGCTCAAAGACCGCCTCTACACCACCGCGCCTGGCAGCCTGGCCCGCCGCAGCGCGCAAACGGCGCTCTGGCATATCACCCAGGGCATGTTGCGCTGGATGGCCCCCTTCCTGAGCTTCACCGCAGAAGAAGTCTGGGCGCTGATCGGCAAAGGAGAAAGCATTTTCGTCGAGACCTATTGGCAGTGGCCGCAGCAGCCCGACAGCGCCGCGCTACTGGAACAATGGGCGCGCATTCGCAACGTGCGCGAAGCCACCAACAAACAAATCGAATCCCTGCGCGAACAAGGTCAGATCGGCGCCTCACTGCAGGCCGAAGTTGACCTCTATGCCCCGCCGACAGAATATGCCCTGCTGGCCCGGCTAGATGACGATCTGCGCTTCGTGCTCATCACCTCGCGCGCCACGCTGCACCCGGAAGAAGGTGAATTGCGCATCGAGGTTCGCCCGACCGCCCACGCCAAATGCGAGCGTTGCTGGCACTGGCGAGACGATGTCAACGCCGATCCGTCCTATCCCGGCCTGTGTGGCCGTTGCGTCAGCAATCTCCATGGTGCGGGTGAGCCGCGTCATCTCGCCTGAGCCACCCATGCCCTCCGCCCTGTCTGATTCCACCTTTTCAAAGCGCCGCGCCCCCGCCTGGCCCTGGCTGCTGGTTTCGCTCGCCGTCATTCTTGCCGACCAGTTCAGCAAGTGGCTGGTGCGGCAAGACATCCCGCTCAACAGCAGCCATCCAGTCACCCGTTTTTTCAACCTGGTCTATATCCACAACCCAGGCGCGGCTTTTTCGTTTCTCGCAGGGCAACCAGGCTGGCAGCGCTGGTTTTTCACCGCACTCAGCCTGGCTGCTTCGGCGCTCATTGTGTGGCTGCTATTGCGTCACCGCGGAAAAACCCTGTTCAGCCTGGCGCTGGCGTTCATTCTGGGCGGCGCACTGGGCAATGTGATCGATCGCGTGCTTTGGGGCAAGGTGACAGACTTCCTTGATTTCTACATCACCCTGAACGGCCAGCAGTGGCACTGGCCGGCATTCAACCTGGCCGACTCCGCCATCTTTGTCGGCGCAGCACTACTCATCCTCGATGAACTACGTCGCACGCGGCGGCATGTTGCATAAATCCCAGAGACTTGTTTATTGAGATATCACGATAAACCCCCCGTGGTATCCCGGGTTGTGCGACCGTTTGCCGCACCTTAGCCTTCTTCTCTGATGGATGGCCCAAAGCAGGCCGCCCACTTCATGGAGGAGAACCTGGATATGACGCCCGAAGAAGCGCAGCAGCACCCGCTGGCCGCCGAAACCCGGACGCGGGTCAGCGTTTGCAGCCTGACCTGGAACGCGCCGTTTCGCTGGCTTGCTGCCGGCTGGCATGATTTTTCCCGCTGCCCGGTCGTTGGCCTGACCTACGGCATGCTTTTTACTGCGCTGGGCTGGCTTCTGGCCTTGACGCTGGCCAGCACTCCCGAATACACCCTGATGCTGGCTGCCGGGCTGCTACTTGTTGGCCCCGCTTTGGCGATGGGACTGATGGAAGCCAGCCGTCGCTGCGAAATCAATCTCAAGGCACGGTTGAATTTCTGCATCCGCTGCTGGTGGCCGCACCGCGGCAGCGTAGCCATTTTCGCCGGACTGCTCCTCGTCATTGAACTGCTATGGGGGCGGACAGCACTGGTGGTTTTTGCGCTGTTTTTCGATGCAGGCATGCCGGAAACCGGCGGCCTGCTGCGCTTGTTGCTCGACCCGGCCAATCTCACCTTCGTCCTGGTGTATCTGGGCGTCACCATGCTGTTTGGCGGACTGGTGTTCGCGATCAGCGTGGTCTCTATTCCGATGATGCTCGACCGCCCGGTTGACGCCATTACCGCAGCGCTGACGAGCTTGCGCGTCTGCATGGAGCACCCTGTGGCAATGGCCTGTTGGGCAATGCTGATTGGCCTCATCAGTCTGCTGTCCATGCTGCCGTTCGGTCTGGGATGGATCATCGTGCTGCCGGTGATCGGGCACGCCAGTTGGCACGCCTATCGCGGCGTGGTCTGCCCCAGTCTGCAGCAACCCGCCGCCTGAAGGCCGCTCATGAGAAACACGCCGGGTCGCCCCATGTGTTTCTCTCCCTATGGAGGGGGCTGACGCGCAGGCAGGCCTGGGGCCGCTCTCAAGCCTGCATGGACGGTTTGAACACCTGACCGGCGTGTTCGCGCAAGGTGTGGAACTGAATTTTCGGCGCCAATTCCTGCATCACCCGCAATTCGCTTGCGTGGGTGAGCAGCACAGCCGGTGCATCGACCACGTCGTAGGCAATGCGGTGGGCATTGGTGTCGATGAAGCGTTTGAGCGCCTGCGCGTCATCGCAGGTGAACCACCGCGCCATACGGTATTTGCTGCTGTCCATGCGAGCGTCCACGGCGTATTCCGATTTGAGCCTATGCAACACCACGTCAAACTGCAGCGTGCCCACCGCGCCCAACAACAGGCTGCCGCCTGTCAGCGGGCGGAACACCTGAATTGCGCCTTCCTCACCTAATTGCTGCAGCCCCGTGCGAAGCTGCTTGCTGCGCATGGGATCTTTGATTTCCACCGAGCGAAACATTTCCGGGGCGAAAAAAGGTAGCCCGGTGAACTGCAGTTCTTCGCCTTCGCTCAGACTGTCACCCAGATGCAGCGTGCCGTGGTTGGGGATGCCGACAATATCGCCAGCAAAGGCTTCATCGAGCAATTCCCGGCGCTGCGACATGAACGTCACCACACTGCCCGGCCGGATGTCTTTGCCTGTACGCCCCACGCGAATTTTCATTCCGCGTTCAAAATGCCCCGAAACGATCCGCACAAAAGCGATGCGATCGCGGTGCGCCGGGTCCATATTGGCCTGGATTTTGAACACCACGCCGGTGAATGCGTTCTCATCGGGCTGCACCACGCGCGTGGTTGCGACGCGCGGCAAGGGGGATGGCGCCAGTTCGACCAAGGCATCGAGCACTTCCTGCACGCCGAAGTTGTTGATCGCCGAACCGAAAAACAGCGGCGATTGCCGCCCGGCGAGAAACTCCGCCGCGTCAAATGCCGGAGCCGCATCACGCAGCAGGCCGATCTCGGCCTGCGCCTGGATGTAAGGCTGCCCAAAGCGCTGCAACGATTCCGGATTGTCCAGCCCGGTGAGCATCTGATCGGCGTCGCGCACGCGCTCCTCGCCTGGGCGGAACACCCGCATGCGATCGAGCCGCAAGTCGTACACGCCGTGAAAGTCACGTCCCATGCCAACGGGCCACGTAAACGGCACCACGGCCATGCCGAGATTGCGCTCGATCTCGTCCATCAGTTCAAGCGGCTGCCGCACCTCGCGGTCCATCTTGTTGACAAAAGTGAGAATGGGCGTGTTGCGCGCCCGGCACACTTCGAGAAGGCGCAGGGTCTGCTCTTCGACGCCATTTGCCGCGTCGATCACCATCAGCGCCGCGTCCACAGCGGTCAGCACGCGGTAAGTGTCTTCAGAAAAGTCCTGGTGGCCCGGCGTATCGAGCAGATTGATGACACAGTCGCGCCACTCCATCTGCATCACAGACGATGCCACCGAGATGCCCCGCTGCTTCTCGATCTCCATCCAGTCCGAGGTGGCATGACGGCTGGCCTTGCGCGCCTTCACACTGCCGGCAATCTGGATCGCACCCGAAAACAGCAGCAGCTTCTCGGTCAGCGTGGTCTTGCCCGCGTCCGGGTGGGAAATGATGGCGAAGGTGCGCCGCCTGCGGATCTGCTCGGAATCGTTTGTGCTCATGGTCTGCGCCGTCCGCATCCATTGCGGCGGCATTCATCTGGGGTAGGCTTTGGGCTGCGGGGGATGAAAAGTCATTGCCAGGGCCTTGCAGCCCGCCCCGCCCGCGCATGCGACACGCCGTACAGGCCGCGCAATCAGCCTGCTATTTTGCCTGAGACCCACCCGCCATGACACGCCAAATCGTGCTCGACACCGAGACCACCGGACTCAACCCGGGAAGTGGCGACCGCATCATTGAAATCGCCGGCGTCGAACTGTTCAACCGCCGCCTCACCGGCAAACACTTTCACACCTACCTCAACCCCGGACGCGCCAGCCACCCAGACGCGCTCAAGGTGCATGGCCTCACCGAAGAATTCCTCGCCGACAAACCCCGTTTCGAGCAAATTGCCACCGACCTTCTGGACTTTGTGCGCGATGCGGAAATCATCATCCACAACGCCCCGTTCGACTGCGCCTTCCTCGATGCCGAGCTCGACCGCCTGACCCTGCCCGCATTCAAACGACAAGTCCCGCTGGTCACCGATACCCTGGTGATGGCGAAGATGCAGTTTCCCGGCAAGTTCAACAACCTCGACGCGCTGTGCAGGCGATTCGGCATCGACAACGCACACCGCACCCTGCACGGCGCCCTGCTTGATGCCGAGCTGTTGGCCGAGGTCTACCTCAGCCTGACCCGCGGCCAGGAGAGCCTCGTCATCGATCTTGAAGCCCCGCAGCACCAGACCATCATCGCCACACGCCCGCTCCACACCTACGACCTTCCCCTGAGCAGTCCTAGCGAAGCAGACCGCATTGCGCATGAGGCATTTCTCCAACTGCTCGATAAAAAGAGCAACGGCCAAAGCGTCTGGCGTCCGTAGCCCAAGGAAAAGGCGAATCAGTGACAGCGAAAAAATGTGCGATAATCTCGGACTTTGCTGAATGCGCCGCGTAATTCTTCGGGGCAATTCGGGCGGTTAACTCAGCGGTAGAGTGCCACCTTCACACGGTGGAAGCCACTGGTTCGATCCCAGTACCGCCCACCAGTTCATTGTTCGGCAAAGTTCACAGAGAGCCGTAAAGCATTAAGAAATCAATGCTTTACGGCTTTTTTATTCCGCAGCGATTCGCCGCGCTTTAGTAAACCCGAAGCGATTCACCAGGCTGATCAGGCATAGTCAATGCTGAGCGGGGCGTGATCTGAAAACCGTTGCTCTGTGTAAATCCAGGCACTGCCCGGCTTGGCGAGGGCCGCCACGCCGGGTGTTGCGAGGTGGTAATCAATCCGCCAACCCACGTTTTTTGCACGGGCCTGTCCTCGGTTGCTCCACCATGTGTAGCGGTCCGGGTTGGAGTCGAGTTGGCGGAACACATCAACATAGCCTGCTTCATCCAGCAACCTTGTCATCCAGGCGCGCTCTTCCGGCAGAAAGCCGCTGTTCTTGAGGTTGCCTTTCCAGTTCTTCAGATCGATTTCCTTGTGCGCAATGTTCACATCTCCGCACAGCAAGACGTCACCCGATGCCTTTAACTCCCGAAGGTGTTCGTAAAAATCTGCCAGAAAACGAAATTTCGCCTCTTGACGCTGCTCCGAACTGGAGCCGGACGGAAAGTAGGCGCTCACAATCGTCAGCCGCTTTCCGCCTGGGCGCTGGTAGCGCGCCTCGACGTAGCGCCCTTCCGCATCGAATTCAGCCTGGCCAAAACCGATGCGCACCGCGTCGGGAGCATGCCGCCAATACAGGCCGACGCCGCTATAACCGGGTTTCTCCGCGTGATGAAACGCGGCACCGGATAGCCCGCCGAGTTCCCGCAAGGCCGGCGTCATATCCGTCTCCAGTGCCTTGAGCTCCTGCACACAGAGCACATCGGGGCGCGCTTGCTCGCGCAGCCAAAGATCGACCCCCTTGCTTGCGGCGGAACGCACGCCATTGAGGTTGAGGGAAGTCACGCGTAATGGAAAAGGCAACATGGGCAAGCTCTCGGGTAGGACTCTTGGGATCGTGGTGCGTGGTGTGCACTTTGGAAGGGTCGCCAAAACAAGACAGATCGCCTGCCAAGTAAGAAAGCAAGGCACAATAAACAGCAAATCGTCAACGCGACGGCCATACGCCACATTGTTGCAGTACGCCTATCTTTGCAGTTCATGACATTGACCGTGCACCCTCTACGCTCCATTTTTTTCTGTTTTCTACTGTGTGCCGCGCAGGGGGCGCATGCCGACATCTACCTCTGTCGGGATGCGAATGGCACACTCGTTTCCAGTGATCGCCTGACCAATGATTGCTTGACCTATGGCGGCAAAGTCATTGGCTCAGATGGCGTCGTGCGTCGCCGTATTTTGACCATGCGCGAGCAGGCCCAGGAGGCGCAGGACAAAGAGGCTGCACAGGCACTTTCCAGGCAGCAGCGAGAACGGCAGCGGGAAGACCGCGCCCTGCTGTTGCGCTACCCGAACATGGCCGCTTTGGAGCAAGCCCGGCGCAACGATCTCGACCGACCCAACTCGCTGATTCAAGATGCCCAAAAGCAGATCGCCACCTTGGAGCGACAGCTCAAGCTATTGAACATCGACGCACAGTTTTACCCCCAAGGACCACTCCCCCTGGAACTGCGCACCAAGCTGGACGAGAACAAAGTGTTGACCAAGCAGGAAACCGACCTCATTTCCGGGCAAAAAACGGAAATCACGCGGATCAACCGCGAATATGACGCACTGCGCGCCCGCATGCAGCCTCTCTGGACGAGAACGGCAACGGGGCGTTAAGGCTTACGCTCAGGGCGCCAGGCCGTTGGGATCGAAATCCATCGGCATGAGAGACGGGACGTAGGCCACGCCGACGTTCCCCCAGGGTTGGCGGCTACTGCGCACCACAGCATGCACGCCGCGCGAGGCAAGATTTCCTTCGGTATCCACTTGCGGGAAAAAATGCGCGACAACCCCCTGCGCGTCCACGCGCTGCGGCCCTGCCCAGGTGATGGCAAACAGCGATCCATCCGCACCGATGTATTCCTGCACAGGAATTCCTTGCGGGCCAGCCACAGAGCGGATCTGCACATCGCTCGGCATGGAGCGTGCGACAACTCTTGCGGCGGTCGCCGGGCGCGCTGAACTCGCGTCAGTTGATATGGGGGCAGGCTTGTCCTGGCCGAGATTGGCCCAGGCGATAGGCGCGGTCAAAGCGACGACCACGCCGAGTACGATCCAGCGATTTTGCATGATGTGAACAGGCTCTGTATCCGAGCGCCCGGTCTGCCGTGACGGACAGCCGCGTCTGATGACAGCGTCACGCCAGAAGTCATTTCTGACGTGACACGGCACTCGTCTATAAATGCTGCAGTGCAAAACTGACGCTTTGCTGAATCAGTCTATGCTGATTTTGTTGATTTCATGCTGTATTGCAGCAAACATAACCGCATGGCACCTCTCGTCATGCGTTCCGCTCAAACGGGCAACACAGAACGACCCCATGACTCGTTAATCACCTCGGCTGCCGCCAGATAAAACGCCAGCGCAGCAGTAATCAAACCGAGGTATCCGCCAAAGACGGTCAGACCATTGTTTCCGGTCATTGCACCGGCAGCGAGAAGGAAAAAAGTCGGGGTCAAGGCAGTAAACACCAACATCAGCGCACGCCCTTTTTTCCAGGTCGCAATCCATAAAAATGTGGTGAACACGCCCCACAGCAGCAGAAACCAGCCGACAAACGGACCACCGACGCCCTTGGAGAACAAGTCGACGAAGAGTGCAAAGCTCCACCAGAATGCGCCGTAGCCGCAGAACGCGACAAAGCCAAAGCTGTTGCCGACTCCCGCTTCCATGATTCCCGCGACAAACTGCGCCGTTCCACCAAACGCAAATGCCGAGGCCAACACCATCAGCACATCCGCGCCCGGAAACCAGCCCGCATTCACCATGCTGAGCAGCCAGGTCGTCAGCGCAAATCCAGACAAACCCAGCGGTGCCGGATTGATCAATTTTTTACCGTCCATTTCATTCTCCTCGTTGTTTTCAGGAGCATGCCGCTCACACGTCATGCAGATCAGCCTTTTGGCGACCCGCGCGAAGCATCAACAATCCGCCTGACGGCTGGCCTACATGTCACACACCGATTGCAGGATTTACACCTTGTCGCAACGGCATTGCTTTGAAAGCAGAAATATTGCCTCGCCACAATTCCGCACAAATGCTCACAGACCCCATAAGAGTGTTCTTATATGCTGGAGCCGAGGTGTTTAAGACACCCTCCGTTCCATATTTTGAACTTGTCCCATCGCCACCATGCTCGCAGACCTGACCCTGACCCAACATATCCTGTCCGTCGTCTCCGGCGTGGCCGTCGGATTCACTCTTGGACTCATTGGCGGGGGCGGTTCCATTCTTGCTGTGCCGCTGCTGCTTTATTTGGTGGGGTATCCCAATCCCCATGTGGTCATCGGCACGACCGCGCTGGCTGTCTCAGTCAACGCTTACATCAATCTGATCCCGCACGCGCGGGCAGGTAATGTGCGCTGGAAAGAGGCGGTCATTTTCGCCATCATGGGCGCCATTGCGGCCTTTGTCGGCTCTTCTCTTGGCAAGGCGGTTGACGGGAAGAAACTGCTGTTCTTGTTCGCCATTCTGATGCTGGTGATCGCCATCCTGATGGCGCGGCCGAAAAAAGCCAAGCCCGGCGACATCGAGGGCCATCCGGGGCAGTTCTCCATGTGGAAATTGCTCGTTTCTGCCGGCATCGTTGGCATGCTTTCCGGGTTCTTCGGCATCGGCGGTGGCTTTCTCATCGTGCCCGGCCTGGTGTTTGCCACAGGCATGCCGATGTTGGCCGCGATTGGATCGTCGCTGTTTTCGGTCGGCACCTTCGGCCTGACCACTGCGGTGAATTACGCCAGTTCCGGCCTGCTTGACTGGACTGTGGCGGGTCTGTACATCGCAGGGGGTATTGCTGGCGGCGTGGTTGGCGCGCGCCTGGCAACGCATCTGGGAAAGAACAGCAAGGGCACACTGAACCTGATTTTTGCGCTACTTGTGGCGGTCGTTGCGGTCTATATGATTTACAAAAATATGTCGGCCTTCGGTATTCACCTGTAGTCGCGGTTCACCCCGGGCCGCGTGTAAGCCTGGGGTTGACGCAGCGCAAACGTGCCAACTCGCATTGGCCACACGCGTTGAACCTTGCCGCGCCGTTCTGTTCTGATGTTGCATTTGCTTACTGGAGCCCTTATGCAACGCCGAACTTTTGTTTTGTCTGCCGCGATCACGGCATTAGGCTGGCCCGCGCTGGCCTTTGCGTCCCCGCTCGCCGTGGGTGACAGTCTGCCGCAACTGGAGTTCGAAAATCAGCACGGCAAGATGGAAGCCTTCCCCGGAACCGGCACGCGTACCGTGCTGTTCGCCATTGAGAAGGCGCCGTCAGACGAGGTCAACACATTTCTCACCAACCTCGGCGTGGAGGCAATGCACAAAGACGGAATCGTGTTTCTGGCCGACATCAGCGGCATGCCCGGATTCGTGACTCAGACCTTTGCCTTGCCAAAGATGCGCAAGCGCGCCTATTCCATTTTGCTGGCCAACAAGGCGGAGCAAGCCGCCTTCAT
Source organism: Burkholderiaceae bacterium (assembly GCA_016936875.1). Lineage (GTDB taxonomy): Bacteria > Pseudomonadota > Gammaproteobacteria > Burkholderiales > Burkholderiaceae_C > Thiomonas. Next base: position 22,158 of record JAFGXB010000039.1, read on the forward strand.
GCCGCATGAGAAAGACGCAGTCACGGTGCTGCAAGTCCATCAGGGGAAGATCACCCGCATTGTTTTTGCCCGCGATGCGGCGGCCATCAAAGCCGCGGTCGGCCAGCACTAATCGCAGAGTGCGCAGGCCGGGGCGGATCTGATCAGATCAATTCGCCGATCAGATCATGTCCGTCCGCGCGGACGATGCGCACCCGCACGAATTGCCCGGCGCTTTGCGCTAGGCGCATTTTTTGCGAAGCCTTGTCTGGCGGCAGCACATGCACCTTGCCGTCGATTTCAGGCGCATCGGCATAGCTGCGGCCGATACCGCCTTCACGGCTGGCCTGGTCGAGCAGCACCCGCATCACCTGCCCTACCCGCTTTTCCAGCTTACGGGTGGACACCTCCTCTGCCACGGCCATGAAGCGCGCGCGGCGCTCTTCACGCAACGCGTCCGGTACCGGGTTCGGCAGCAAGTTCGCAGCCGCGCCGTCCACCGGCGAATAGGCAAAGCACCCGACGCGGTCGAGTTCGGCTTCCCGAATAAAGTCGAGCAGGGTCTGAAACTCCTCTTCGGTTTCGCCAGGAAAACCGGCGATAAAGGTCGAGCGCACCACCAGTTCGGGACAAATCTCGCGCCACTTTGCAATGCGCTCCAGATTGCGCTCGCCACTGGCCGGACGCTTCATGCGCTTGAGCACATCCGGGTGGGCGTGCTGCAGTGGCACATCGAGATAGGGAAGGATGCGCCCCTGCGCCATCAACGGCAGCACCTCGTCCACATGCGGATAGGGATAGACGTAATGCAGCCGTACCCAGGCATCAAACTCGGCGGCCAGTGTGCCAAGCGCCTCCACAAGCTCGGTCATGCGCGTGCGAATGGGACGCCCATCCCAGAAGCCGGTACGGTATTTCACATCCACGCCATAGGCGGAGGTGTCCTGGCTGACGACCAGCAACTCCTTCACCCCGGAGGAAAACAGGGCGCGGGCCTCGTTGAGCACATCCCCGATCGGGCGCGAAACCA
>JAFGXB010000040.1 GCA_016936875.1 Burkholderiaceae bacterium
CCGTTTTCTCCTCCCCCAGAAGTGGGGGAGGTTGGGAGGGGGAGATCGCGTTGCGCTGCGTGACCCATGACGCGTTCATCCCTCTCCATCCCGCATCAAGAGTTGTACCCCGCCGATCTCCAGACCCGCGGAGCGCAGGGCCGTCTGCAGTTGCGGCAAGGCGTTGTCGATGTGCTGCCGCGCCGCCGCACTGCGCCGCAATACCAGATCGACTTGGTTGCCGCGCAATTGCAGCTGCGCCTGCACCGCGCCAAGCTGTGGCAGATCGAGGTCGATCTGGCTGCTCCAGGTGCGCTCGGCAGCCGCCGTGCCCTGCGGGGCGCTGCCCTCGGGATCGGGCCGCAGGCTCCAGCGCGCGGCCTGTCCCGGCCACAGCATCCCGTCCCACACCACCTGCCCCTGCATCAAGGCCTGCAATTGCTGCTGCACGATGCCGTGCAATTCCGCAGGCAGACGTGCCGCCAGGGCGGCCGGGTCGCTGGCCGCCTGCGGTGCCACCTGCACCGCGCTGTAGGCCGTCAAGCCGGCATGGCGGGGCGCGGGCGCTGTTTCGGCGGCCTGCGGCATGACGGCGGATTGCGGTGCGGCCAGCTCCGCCTTGACGGCCTGCACCGTGTGATTCAGACCGGCCGCAGCCGACGACGCGGGCGCGCCCTGCGCCGTGGGTGACGGCGTTTGCTGCAACAGCGGCGACAGCTTGCCCTGCGGCTGCGCGAGCAGCGCCGACAGCGGCTCCCGCCCCTGTGCCCAGGCGCCAAGCTGGCTTTCGTAAAACAGACCGCTGCTGCTCAGCGCGCGGGCCAGCAGTTGCGCGGCCTGCTGCGCGGGTTGCGCCGGGTTGGTCCAGACCGGCGTGGCCGCCGCTGCGCGCGCACCCTGCCCGCCAGCGCTGCTGTTGGCCGATGCGGACGCCGCACCGAGTTGCTGCAACAGGCCGAGCAACTGCCCCGGGCCGGACAACAGCGTCTGCGTTGCCGCCTGCTGTGGCGCGGACGGCGCGAGGAGAAATTGCGGCTGGCCGTTTTGCGCGCCGAGATAAACAAGCGGCAACCGTGCGCCAAGCTGGGGCGGCGCGCCGGGCAAGGTGGCGGCCAGCAGGGTATTGCCCAGCCGCAACATCACCTGTGTTTGCAGCCGCCCATCGGCCGCAGACGCCATGGCGGAATTCGCCGGGTTGGCCGGGTTCGCCGGCAGCACCTGCACGACTTCGGCATCGAATGCCGTGCCGGGCGCCGCGCTGAACGCTGTGGAACTGGCAGGCCCGGCGGTCCCACCGCTCCCGGGCGCAACTGGCGCGACGCCGCTGAGGACTTGCGGGATGCTCATGGGGCGGAGTCAGAGGATGTGAATGCGGCCCTGTTCACGCCCGCTCAGATGGGCTCTTGGCGCAGGTGGATGATGAGTTCCGCCTCGGCTTCACTCAGGCCGCAGCGCTCGGCAATGTCGCGCACCGGCAGGCCTTGCCGGGCCAACTCGCGCACCTGCATGCCGATGGACTCTGCCGACGGCGCGGGGACGGGCTCGTGCAGCACCGGAAAGTCGGACGGCGCGGCGCTTTGCCCAACAGGAGTGGCCGGCTCGGGCTCGGGTTCGGGCGCAAGACCGGCGCGCGGCGCCAGGGTGAACAGCGCCGAAGGCGGCATGGCCCGCGCGTCGCGCTCCTGTTCCAGACTGTGCACACGGCGCTGCAGGCTGTCGGCCTGATCGCGTGTGACGGCAATCAGGTCGAGCATGCGCTTGAGGGTGAAGGTCAGGGCAATTTGCAGCGCCACAATCAGGGCGGCGAAGATCAGCAGGATCAGGGTCATGGTGCGGGGTGGCAACAGGCGCGAAGGAGGTATGGACGGCAGGGGAAATTGAGCGAGGAGGGCATTGAGGATCAGGCGCGGTCGTCGATGTGGCGGCCGCGGGGGGTATCGGCGTCGGGGGCATCGGCGGAATCTGGGTTGGCCGTTGGCGGCGGCACGGAAGATGCCGGACGCTTGGCGGCGGGCTTGCGCGCCGGCGGCTCCTGCCTGCCGCGTCCGCCGCCGTCTGGCAGGCGGGAAATCGGGTCATAGGCGCCGACCGGGTTGATCGTTGCATCATCCATATGACCCTTTCATCTGGCCTTTATCAGCGCGCCAAACCCTCAATGCGCGAAGTAACTTTGCAGGCGACCTTCGATGATGCGGGGGTTCTCGCCTTCGGCGATGGCCACCAGGCCCTCCACCTGCATTTCCTGCAATTTGGCACGATTGTGCACGATGCCCTTGAGCTTGTTGGCCACTGGCAGAAAAAACAGATTGGCCGCGCCCACGCCATACACCGTGGCAACGAAGGCCACGGCAATGCCGCCGCCGAGCTTGCTCGGATCGGCCAGGTTTTCCATGACGTGAATCAGGCCGAGCACCGCGCCCAGAATGCCCACCGTGGGCGAATAGCCGCCGGACGACTCATAGACCTTGGCGGCCTGGTTGTCGTGGTGTTCGACCGCGCCGATTTCCAGCTCCAGGGTGGAGCGGATTTTTTCCGGGTCGGTGCCGTCCACCAGCATCTGCAGCCCTTTTTTCACGAACGGATCGGGCACGGACTCGACCACTGCTTCGAGCGCCAGCAGACCGTTCTTGCGCGCGGTGTCGCTCCATTCCAGAATCTGTTTGATTGATTCAGCCGGATCGCCCTTGGGCGGCAGCACCATCCACGGCAGCATCTTGAGCGAGCGGATGAACACCTTGAGCGGAAATTGCAGCATGACCGCGCCGGTGGTGCCGCCCATCACGATGAGAAAAGCCGTGCCCTGAATGATGGAGCTGATGTGCCCGCCTTCGAGCATCTGCCCCAGCAAGATGGAGCCGAGCGCGACAACCACGCCGACGATGGTCAAGATATCCATGAAGTTTCCCCGTCCCTGTCTGGCTTGTTATGGCGCCGCGCGGCGCGTGCGCGCAGGCGTCGCGGCGGTTTGCTGATGGTCTTGCAACCGGGCGCGCAGCCGCATCACCGCCTGCTTCATGAGCTGGCTGACGCGCGACTCGCTCACTTCGAGCACGCGGCCGATGTCCTTGAGCTGCAGGTCTTCCTGGTAGTAGAGCGAGAGCACCAGTTTCTCGCGCTCGGGCAGATCGCCGATGGCGGCCTGAAGATCGCGCTCCAGTTCGATGTTCTGCAGCAGGTCTTCAGGCAGCAGGCTGGCTTCGTCGGCCTTGCGGTCGGCGTAATCGCCGCCGTCGTCGTGCGTGAGGTCTTCGAGGTAGACCAGTTGCATGCTGGTCTCGGCCAGCGCGTCGTAATACTCGGCCAGCTCCCAGCCCAGATGCGCGGCAATCTCGCCGTCTTCTGGGTGGCGGCCCAGCCGCTGGGTGAGCAGTTGTTCGGCGCGCTCCATCTGGCGCTCTTTGGCGCGGCTGCGGCGCGGCAGCCAGTCGAGTTTGCGCAACTCGTCGTAAATCGCGCCACGGATGCGAATGGCGGCGTAAGTGGCGAACTGCGCGGGCGACTGCATTTCACCGCGGTCGAGCGCGTCCCACAGACCGATCATCCCGGCCTGCTCCAGGTCGGAAAAATCGACCGAGGCCGGCAACTGCGCCGCCATCTGCCCGGCGATGCGCCGGACCATCGGCAGATGCTTGGTCAGCCGTTCCTCGCGGGATTCCGGGGCGGGATAGAGGCCGGGTTTCATGCAGTGTGTCGCACCGTTGTCGCCGCGCCGCTTACGCGGCCTGCTCGGCCCGCAGCCATTGCTGCATGAAAAATTCAATCCGCCCGCTCGGGCCCTGCGGCAGCGGCCAGTTTTTCACCCGCGTGGCCAAGGCCGAAAACGCCACCGCGGCTGCGCTCTGCGGGGCCGACTCCACCACGGCGCGCTGGCTGCGCACCGCCGCGCGCAAGGCCGCATCGAGCGGAATGCTGCCCACCAGATCGAGCGAAACGTCGAGATAGCGGTCGGCCACGCCGGCGATCTTGGCGAACAGCGTCTGGCCCTCGCGCGCGTCGCGCACCATGTTCGGCAGCAGATGAAAGCGCTTGAGTCCGTATTGCTTGCTCAGCACTTTGATGAGGGCGTAGGCGTCGGCCACAGAAGCAGGTTCATTGGACAGCACCACGATCAGGTCTTGCGCGGCGCGGCTGAAGGTGAGCACGTCGCCCGCGATCCCGGCGGCGCAATCGACCAGCAGATAGTCGAGCGGAATGTCGAGGGTGCTGACGGCGTCGATCAGCCGGGCCTGTGTGGCCACGTCGAGAGACGCCATACCGGCCACGCCGCTGGAAGCGGGCAGTACCAGAATGTCTTGGGGGCCGCGCACCAGCACGTCGCTGAGCTGCTTTTCGCCCGACAGCACATGCGCGATGTTGTGGCGCGGCGTGAGCCCCAGCAGGATGTCGATATTGCCCAGCCCCAGGTCGGCATCGAACACCATCACCCGCTGGCCGCTGCGCGCCAGGGTGATGGCCAGATTGGCGACCACATTGGTCTTGCCCACGCCGCCCTTGCCGCTGGCCACGGTGATGACCTTGGTCGGTGGGCGCTGCAGACGGCGCAGTCCTTCGGCTTGATCCATGATGGCGTCCTTGGTCACGGGTCAGGCCGAACGCGATTGCGCCACGGCAGGCGAAGCGGCAGGCGTCGGGGCGGGAGGGGAATCGAAACGGGTCACAGGGTCGTGTTCCAGCAAAGCCGTGATCTTAGCCAGCGACGGCACATGCAGGTCTTCGGGCACGCGCTGGCCGTCGGTATAGAACCAAAGCGGCACACTGCTTTCCACCAGCCATTGCAGCGCGGCGCCAAAGCTCGGACTCTCATCGAGCTTGGTGAGAATGGCTGCCGCAACGGGCAGACGGCGGTACAGCGCCCAGAGCTCGGCATACGCCGCCGGGGCCAGCCCCGCGCCAACCACCAGCAGCCGGGTGACACTCTCGCCCAGCGCCTGCAGCCATTGCATCTGCTCGGCCATGCGCACATCGCGCGGGCTCAGGCCGATGCTGTCGATCAGC
>JAFGXB010000004.1 GCA_016936875.1 Burkholderiaceae bacterium
CACGCGGCCGTCAATGATGGCGTGGCGCAGGCGGCCTTGCAGTTCGCGCTCGGCCAGCGGGGTGTGGCGGCTCTGGCTTTGCAGCGCGTCTGGGGTGGCACGCCAGCGGGCTTGCGGATCGACGAGGATGAGCTCGGCGGCGGCGCCCGCTTCCAGCGTGGCGGGCGGCAGGCCTGCGGCGCTGGCGGCGCGGTGGCCCACGCAGCCCAGCGCCTGCACCAGTGGCTGACCGCTGTCTGCGGCGAATTGCAGCGCGGCGGGCAGCAGCAGTTCCAGCCCGGTGGCGCCGGGTGCGGCGTCGGCGAAGGTCTGGGTTTTGTCGTCGGCGCTGATGGGGGTGTGATCGGAGCACAGGGCGTCGATGGTGCCGTCGGCCAGCGCAGCGCGCAGGGCGTCGCGGTCGCGCTGCTGGCGCAGGGGCGGGTCGAGTCGGGCGCGGGCGTCGAAGTAGCCGATGTCCAGGTCGGTAAGCAACAGGTTGTTGATCGACACGTCGCAGGTGAGCGGCAGCCCTTCGGCCTTGGCCTGCCGCACCAGCGCCACTCCCGCGCTGCTGGAGAGTTTGCTCACATGCACGGCGCAGCCGGTGGCGCGCATGAGTTCGAACAAGGTGTGCAGCGCCACGGTTTCGGCCATGACGGGCACGCCGCTCAGGCCGAGCCGCTGGGCGTAGGCGCCGCTGGCGGCGATGCCGCCGCGACTGAGCGAGGCATCGAGTGCGCGCAGCCAGACTTTGTAGCCAAAGGTGCTGGCGTATTGCATGGCGCTGTAGAGCACCTTGGTGTCGGCCACGGGGGTGTCGGCCTGCGAGAAGCCGATGCAGCTCGCACGGGTGAGTTCGGCCATTTCGCTCAGGCGCTCGCCTTTGAGGCCCTTGGTGAGCGCGCCCAGCGGATAGACGCGGGCGCTCTTGAGGCGGCGGGCGCGCCAGCGCAGCATTTCCACCAGACCGGGTTCGTCGAGCACGGGGTCGGTGTCGGGCGAGCACACCACGCGGGTGACGCCGCCGGCCAGCGCGGCGTTGAGTTCGGTCTCCAACATGCCTTCATGTTCATAGCCGGGCTCGCCCAGGCGGGCGCAGAGGTCGATGAGGCCGGGCAGGACGAGCAGGCCGTGGGCCTCAAGGGTGTGGCTGGGTGTGAAGCCGGGGGGCGCAGCGCCGACGGCGACGATGCGCTCGCCAACGATGGCGATGTCGCCTTCGGCATCGAGGTTGCGCAGCGGGTCGATGAGGCGGCCGCCGCGAATGAGAAGTTGCGTTGTGCTCATGGTCAGTTTTCGGCGGAGGCGACGATGGACAGCACGGCCATGCGCACGGCGATGCCAAAGCGCACCTGATCGAGGATGACGCTGCGTGGGCCGTCAGCCACGCTGCTGTCGATCTCCACCCCGCGGTTGATCGGCCCGGGATGCATGACGATGACATCGGGCCTGGCCAGCGCGAGGTGTTCGGGCGTGAGGCCGTAGGTCATATTGAATTCATGCGCGGAGGGCAGCAGCGCGCCGCTCATGCGTTCGTTCTGCAGGCGCAGCATCATGATGACGTCGGCATTGCGGATGCCTTCGGCCATGTCGTGGCACACGCGCACGCCCATCTCGCGCAGATCGCCGGGCACCAGGGTTTTGGGGCCGACGGCGCGCACCTCGGCAGCGCCCAGTGTGGTGAGCGCGTGAATGGCCGAGCGCGCCACGCGCGAGTGCACGATGTCGCCCACGATGGCCACGGTGAGGTTGCTGAAGTCGCCCTTGAAATGGCGGATGGTGTACATGTCCAGCAGACCCTGCGTGGGGTGGGCATGACGGCCATCGCCAGCATTGACGATGCGCACATGCGGCGGCGTGTGCTGGGCGATGAGGAAGGGCGCGCCGCTGTCGGCGTGGCGCACGACGAAGATGTCGGCGTCCATCGCCTCCAGGTTGGCGATGGTGTCGAGCAGCGACTCGCCCTTGCTCGTGCTGGAGCGCTGGATGTCGAGGTTGAACACGTCGGCGGACAGGCGCTGCGCGGCAATCTCGAACGTGGTGCGGGTGCGGGTGCTGTTTTCGAAGAACAGGTTGAACACGCTCTTGCCGCGCAGCAGCGGCACTTTTTTCACCTCGCGGCTGCCGAAGCTGACAAAGCCCTGAGCGGTGTCGAGAATGTGCGTGAGCACCTCGCGCGGCAGACCTTCGGGAGTGAGCAGGTGGCGCAGTTCGCCGTTTTTGTTGAGCTGGGGGTTGTGGGCGCGGGTCATGGTCGCCAGAAGGGTTTATTTGCGCACGAGATCAAAGCGGAAGCGGATGCCGTCAGCCACGTCTTCATCGCGCAGCAGCGCGAGCGAGACGTGGTCTGGCAGCGCCAGGGTGGCGGCGGTGAGTTGCGGGCAGATGGGCAGCTCGCGCCCGCCACGGTCAACCAGCACGGCGAGGTCGATGCGGGCGGGGCGGCCAAAGTCGAACAGTTCGTTGATCGCGGCGCGGGTGGTGCGGCCGGTGTGCAGCACGTCGTCGATCAGCAGCACGGCGCGCTCGGCAATGGCGCAGGGCAGCGCGGTGCGGTTGGCGCTGGGGTGCAGGCCGCGGGTGGCGAAGTCGTCGCGGTGAAAGGTGGACGAGACCACGCCGTAGGGCTGATCCAGGCCGAGATCGGCGTGCAGGCGCTGCGCCAGCCACGCGCCACCGGAGTAGATGCCGATGAGCAGCGGCGGGCTGGCTTGGGCCGCGACGGCGGCGCGCACCTGTTGCAGCAGCCGGGAGTAGAGGGCTTCGGCGTCGGGCGGCAGGATGGCGGGGGAGGTCATGGTCAGCGTTGCTGCAGATATTGTTCGACGATGAGCTGGGCGGCGGCGCTGTCCACATCGCTGGCGCCAGCGTCTTGCGCTGCGACCGAGGTGTAGCGCTCATCCACCAGGGCGACTGGCAGCCGGAACCGGCCTTCGAGCTGCCGGGCGAAGCGCCGGGCGTGGGCGGTATTGTCGTGCGCGGCGCCGTCTGGGTGCAAGGGCAGGCCGACGACGAGTTGCTGCGGTTGCCACTCCTGAATGAGGCGGGCGATGGCGTCGAATTTGAGATCGTTGCGGTCGGCGCGCAGGGTGTGCAGCGGGGTGGCGCTGCGGGTGATGCTGTTGCCGACGGCAGCGCCGATGCGCTTGGCTCCCCAGTCGAACCCGAGGACCGTGATGTCAGGCATGTCCCGCCGTTTGCGACAGCATGGCGGGGTTGAAGCCGAGCAGCGCCATGGCCGCGTTGAAGCGGGCTTCGATGGGGGTGTCGAACAGCACGATGGGGTCGGCCTCGACGGTGAGCCAGCCGTTCTGTGCGAGTTCTTCTTCGAGCTGTCCGGCGTTCCAGCCGGAGTAGCCCAGGGTGATGAGGCTGCGCGCCGGGCCATCGCCCGCCGTGATGTGCTCGAGCACATCTTTGGAGGTGGTCATTTGCAGGCCGCCGGGAATGTCGAGGGTGGACGCGTATGCCGCGCCGGTTGCCTCGTGCAGCACAAAGCCACGCTCGGATTGCACCGGGCCGCCCTGCAGCACGGGCTGGGTCAGGTGCAGCCCCGCAGTGTCCAGCCCCACGCGCTCGAACAGCTCCTGCACGGTGATGTCGGACGGGCGGTTGATGATCAGCCCCAGCGCGCCGCGGGCCGAATGCTCGCAGACGAACACCACGGTTCCGGCAAAGTTATCGTCCGTCATGCCCGGCATGGCGATGAGAAACTGGTTGCTGAGGTTGGAGGCGTCTGGGCGAGGGTTCATGCCGTGGAGTTTATCGCGGCGGCCCGCAGCTTTCTCTCTGCTGGGTTATGGTTTGTTCCCCCTCGCTCTGAGATGCGCACGGATGCTGCCTCCTCCCGCCCCTCCACACGCCGCTTCTTCCCAGCTGCCACAACACGCACCGAAGAAGGTGCCGCTCGGCCTGGTCTGGCTGCGCCGCGACTTGCGGCTGCACGACAACGCCGCCCTGCACGCCGCCTTGCAGCATTGCCAGACGGTGGCGCTGGTGTTCGTGTTCGACCGCGACATCCTCGATCCGCTACTGCGCCGCGGTTTGCAGGCGGATCGGCGGGTGGAGTTCATCCATGCCGCGCTGACGGAAATAGACGCGGCCCTGCGCGATCTGGGGTCTGCGCTGATCTTCCGCCATGCCCGGGCGGTAGACGCCGTTGCTGCGCTGGCCGCGGAGCTGGACGCGCAGGCCGTGTTCTGCGGCCGTGACGATGAGCCGGATGCGCGCGCCCGGGACGCCACGGTCGAGCAGACGCTGCGGCGCGCGGACCGCGTGCTGCACACGGTGAAGGAACACATGATTTTCGAGCGCGGCGAGGTGCTCACCGGGCAGGGAAAACCGTACTCGGTGTTTACGCCCTACCGCACCGCATGGCTGGCGCGCTACGCCGCGCAGCCACAACGTCCGTTGTCCACAGCGCTGCAAACCCACGCGCTCGCCAGACTGCCGGCGGCGTTGCAACAGCCGGTGCCGAGCCTGAATGCTCTGGGATTCGCGCCGAGCAATCTGCGCGCCCTCAAACTGTTGCTGGGCGCTGCGGGGGCCCAGGCCCTGGTCGAAGACTTCGTTCAGCGCATCGACAGCTACGACCAGACGCGCGACTTTCCGGGACGCAAGGGGCCGAGCTATCTCTCCGTGCATCTGCGCTTTGGCACGGTGTCGGTGCGCGAGTTGGTGGCGCTGGCCTGGGCACGCATGCAGGCGGGCAGCAGCGGGGCGCAGGTGTGGTTGTCCGAGCTGGTGTGGCGCGACTTTTATTTCCAGATTCTGTATCACCACCCCCATGTGGTGCACAGCGCCTTCAAGCCCGCTTACGACCGCATTGTGTGGCGCAACGACCCGGAGCAGTTTGCCGCCTGGTGCGAAGGGCGCACCGGCTATCCGCTGGTGGACGCCGCCATGCGTCAGCTCAACCACACCGGCTATATGCACAACCGCCTGCGCATGGTGGCAGCGAGTTTTTTGACCAAGGATCTGGGGATCGACTGGCGCTGGGGTGAGCAGTATTTTGCCGATCATCTCAACGACTTCGACCTGTCTGCCAACAACGGCGGCTGGCAATGGGCGGCAAGCAGCGGCTGCGATGCCCAGCCCTACTTCCGCATTTTCAACCCGGTGGCGCAAAGCGAGAAGTTCGATTCCTCGGGCGATTTCATCCGTCGCTATGTGCCCGAGCTGGCACAGCTTTCATCCAAGGACATTCATGCGCCGTGGACGGCCTCTGCCGACGCCTTGCGCCGCGCAGGAGTGCAGCTGGGGCAGCACTATCCCGCGCCGGTGGTGCGGCACGATCTGGCCCGGGCGGAAACACTGGAGCGCTACGCCGTGGTGAAGCAGGCCGCTTGAGCTGCCGACCTCGCCACGGGCTCAGGCGGGTTGTGCGGCCTGGGCGGCGAACTCCTGAATGAGTTGCAGCAACTCGGTTTCGGAATACGGCTTGCCGAGGTAATGATTCACCCCGAGTTGCGCGGCGTAGTTGCGGTGCTTGTCGGCAATGCGCGAGGTGATCATGATGATGGGCAGCTTGTGCAGCCGTGCGTCGGCGCGGATATTGCGCGTCAGATCGAAGCCGTCCATGCGCGGCATTTCGATATCGAGCAGGATGACGTCGGGCAGGGTGCTGGTCTGCTGCAACTGTTCCAGCGCGTCCAGGCCGTCCTTGGCGAGTTGCACGAGATAGCCATTGCGCACGAGGAAACGCTGCGTGACCCGGCGCACGGTGATCGAGTCGTCCACCACCAGGATGAGCGGCGCGGCGCTGCGTGGCGCTGCCACGGGTTTGACGATGGGCTGGGCAGGCTGCGCGCCGTCGGTTGTCGGCGTGGCCTGTTCTGCAAGCGCGGCTTGCGGCACGGGTGCCAGCAGGGCGGTTTGCATGCGCGACACCGCATCGGCGCCGTACACCGAGGCGAGCGCCACCGGGTTGTAGATGAGGGCGGCATCGCCCGAGGGCAGCACCGAGATGCCGGCCAGGCCGGGCACGCGGGAGAGTTGGGGCCCGAGATTTTTCACCACGACTTCACGGTTGCCCACGACTTCGTCGACCTGAATGGCCACGCGCTGCGTCGCACTGCGAATCACGACCACGGGCACGCTTTTGCCAAACGGTTCGCTGCTCTGGCCCGATTGCCCCAGCAGCGCGCCCAGCCAGTAGAACGGCAGGGAGGCGTCGCCATAGTCGATGTGCAGGCTGTGCGCGGCGCTGGCGATCTGCTCGGGTTTGACTCGCAGCACGATGTCCACCAGATTGGCGGGCACGGCGTACAGCGTGGCGCCGGTACGCAGCAGCACCACATGGGTGATCGCGGTGGTCAGTGGCAGCAGCAGGGTGAAGCGGGCACCCGCGCCGGGCTGGTTGTCGAGCAGCACGCGGCCACCGAGGGCATTGACTTCGGTGCGCAC